>DASQFA010000642.1:0-9593 GCA_035633375.1 Rubrivivax sp. | reverse complement strand
GCGCGTGGCCGCCGGGCTCGACATCAGTGCACTGGTGCCGCCGGCCGTGGCGCACTATATTCACCAACACCGCCTCTATCAGGGCACCCACAGGAGCTGAATGGACATCCGCAAACTGCAGCGCGCCATCGTCGATGGCCTGGAAAACGTCAAGGCCCAGCACATCGTGGTCTTCAACACCGAGCACCTGTCGCCGCTGTTCGAGCGCGTCATCATCGCCTCGGGTGCCAGCAACCGGCAGACCAAATCGCTGGCCGCCAGCGTGCGCGACACCGTCAGGTCGCGCGACCTGCAGGTGCTGCGCACCGAGGGCGAGGAAAACGGCGAATGGATCATCGTCGATTGCGGCGCGGCCGTGGTGCACATCATGCAACCGGCGATCCGCGAGTACTACCACCTGGAAGAAATCTGGGGCGGCAAGTCGGTAAAGATGAAGTTCGGTGAACAAGCACCGATCCGGCTGGTGAAGGCCTCGGAAGACATGCCGCGCGCCAGCGAGCCGGCGGTATCGGCCCGCTACTTGGCGGCGAAGAAGGCGCCCACGGGCAGGGCACCGACCAAGAGCCTGCCGAAGAAGCGCGCCAGCGCCAAACGCCCGGCCACACCGCGTGCCGAAGTGGCCTCGGCCGCGGCGCGCAAGGCGCCCGCCCGCAAAGCGCCGGCCCGCAAGGCCGCGCCTGCGCGCGCCCTGGCCAAGAAGAGCGCCGCCCCCCGCCGGCGCGCATGAAGTTGCTGGTGTTGGCCATCGGCCAGCGCCAGCCCGCCTGGGCCGATGATGCCTGGGCCGAGTTTGCCAAACGCTACCCGCCGGAGATGCGCCTGGAACTGAAGGCGCTGAAGGCCGAGCCGCGCGGCGCGCGCAGCGCCGCGCAGTGCATGGCCGCCGAAGCAGTGCGCATCGAAGCGGCACTGCCCAAGGGCGCGCGCCGCGTCGTGCTCGACGAGCGTGGCACCCGCACCACCACGGCACGGCTGGCCGAGCGGCTGCGCGCCTGGCGCGGCGAAGGGCGCGACGTGGCCTTGCTGATCGGCGGCCCCGATGGCCTGGACGCCGCGCTCAAGGCCGGCGCCGACGAGACACTGCGCCTGTCGGACCTGACGCTGCCGCACGCCTTCGTGCGCGTGCTCCTGGCCGAGGCGCTGTATCGCGCCTGGACCTTGCTGCAGGGCCACCCCTACCACCGCGAATGACGCCCGCCGTGCACGAATTCATCTACCTGGCATCGCAGAGCCCGCGGCGCGGCCAGCTGCTGCGGCAAATCGGCGTGGCGCACCGGCTGCTGGCGGCCGACCCACACGAGGATGTCGAGGCGCTGGAAGCGGGGCTGCCGGGCGAACTTCCCGATGTCTACGTGCAACGTGTCGCACAGCTGAAGCTGGCCGCGGCATGCCGGCGCCTCGCGCGCAGCGGCCTGCCGCCGGCGCCGGTGCTGTGTGCCGACACCACCGTCGCCCTGGGTCGGCGCATCCTGGGCAAGCCGGCCGATGCGGCCGAAGCCGCCGCCATGCTGCAGCGCCTGGCGGGCCGCACGCACCGCGTGCTCACCGCTGTGGCCGTGCACGACGGGCGGCGCGCGCGCGCCGCACTGCAGGTCTCGCACGTGCGTTTTGCGACGATGCCCGACGCGGCCATCGCGGCCTACGTGGCCGGCGGCGAACCCTTCGGCAAGGCCGGTGCCTACGCCATCCAGGGCGCGGTGGCGGCGTGGGTGGCGCACATCGACGGCAGCCACTCCGGGATCATGGGGCTGCCGCTTTACGAGACAGCGCAGTTGCTGCGCGCGGCCGGTGTGGCCGTGCCGGGCGTGGCCTAGACTCGGGGCCCATGGCCAATCAGGACATCCTCATCAACTGGGCCCCACAGGAAACTCGCGTGGCCGTCGTCGAGAACGGTGCCGTGCAGGAGCTGCACATCGAGCGCGCGCTCGAACGTGGCCTGGTCGGCAACGTCTACCTGGGCAAGGTGGCGCGTGTGCTGCCCGGCATGCAAAGCGCCTTTGTCGACATCGGCCTGGACCGCGCCGCCTTCTTGCACGTGGCCGACCTCAACCCGCCGGCCAACGGCTCCGGCGGACGGGGCGACGCGGCGGCCACGCCCATCGAACGGCAGATCTTCGAAGGCCAGTCGCTCACCGTGCAGGTCATCAAGGACCCGATTGGCAGCAAGGGCGCGCGGCTGTCGGCGCAGGTGTCGATCGCCGGGCGCATGCTCGTCTTCCTGCCGCACGACCGACACATCGGCATCTCGCAGAAGATCGGCCCGGCCGAAGCGCGCGAGCAGCTGCGCGCGCGCATGCACGCGCTGGTGGGTGTCGACGGCGGCGGCTTCATCCTGCGCACGAATGCGGAAGAGGCCACCGATGCCGAGCTGGCCGACGACATCGCCTACCTGCGCAAGACCTGGGCCGGCATCCGCGAGCGCGCGCAGGCCTCGGCGCCGGGCACGCTGCTGCACCAGGACCTGAACCTCGCCGAGCGTGTGCTGCGCGACCTGAGCCACGAGGCCACACAAACCATCCGCATCGACTCGGGCCTGCAGTTCGAGCGCCTCAGGGCCTTTGGCGACACCTACATGCCGCGCAGCGCGGCCAAGCTCGAGCTGTACCGCGGCGAGCGGCCGATCTTCGACCTGTTCGGCATCGAAGAAGAGATCGCGCGCGCGCTGGCGCGCCGTGTCGACCTCAAGTCCGGCGGCACGCTGGTCATCGACCAGACCGAGGCCATGACCACGGTGGACGTGAACACCGGCGGCTTCGTCGGCGCGCGCAACTTCGAGGACACGGTGTTCAAGACCAACCTCGAAGCCGCCGGCGCCATCGCGCGGCAATTGCGGCTGCGCAACCTGGGCGGCATGGTCATCGTCGACTTCATCGACATGACGCGCGAGGACCACCAGCAAGCGGTGCTGGCCGAGTTCCGCAAGCAGCTGGCGCGTGACCGCACGCGCACCACGCTGAGTGGTTTCTCGCAACTGGGCCTGGTGGAGCTGACGCGCAAGCGCACGCGCGAAAGCCTGGCGCACATGCTGTGCGAACCCTGCCCCACCTGCGCAGGCCGCGGCCAGGTGAAGACCGCACGCAGCGTGTGCTACGACATCCTGCGCGAGATCCTGCGCGAGGCGCGGCAGTTCGCGCCCAAGGAGTTCCGCATCGTCGCCAGCGCAGCGGTGGTGGAGATGATGCTCGACGAAGAGAGCGTGCACCTGGCGGGCCTCTCCGAATTCATCGGCAAGCCGATCTCGCTGAGCACCGAGCCGTCGATGAGCCCGGAGCAGTACGACATTGTGCTGATGTAGCGGTTCAGGACGTTTCACGCCCCAATCAAATCGGGTAGCTGGCCCGGTAGCAAGGCGGGTCGCTGCGATCCGGTCCACATCCGAACAATAGGGTGGAGATGGCACGCGACAAAGGCCCTCTGTCGGACTTGCGGACTTGCAGCTCAGGCACTGGATCAAGGCGGGCACACCGCTGGCCAAGACCGATGGGAGCGGGCTGACCTTCACGCTTTCCACGCGCCGGCGTGGCGGCCTGGATCCTTCGTTATCGACACGGCGGCCGGTGCCGCGAGCTGACGATCGCCCGCCACGCCGACATCAGCCTGGCCGATGCGCGCGGCCTGCGGTGCGCGCCTGGCCTGGCAGGTGGGATCGAGCGATCGACTTGGAGGCCTGGCGCAACAGTCCCACGAAGTCGACCCAGCATTGATCAGTTGGCCGCCTGGAATGGGTGCAAATGGGCGTCGAAATGGCGTACCATGCCACACGATGATCGAATCGGCCACCATTCAGATCACCCCTGAGATTCTGGGCCTCGTTGCCAGCATCGACGAGTTCAAGGGTGCCTGGAGAGCGCTGGGCACGCTGGCACCGGATCGGCTGTCCGCACTGCTGCGGGTGGCCACCATCGAGAGTATCGGCTCATCCACCCGCATCGAAGGCAGCAAGCTGTCCGACCGCGACGTCGAGCGCCTGCTGTCCAACCTGCAGATCCAGAAGTTCAGCACGCGCGACGAGCAGGAGGTGGCCGGCTATGCCAAGGTCATGGAGATGGTGTTCACCTCATGGCAAGACATTGCCCTGACCGAGAACCACATCAAGCAGTTGCACCGCGACCTGCTGGTCCACAGCGAGAAGGACGCCTGGCACCGCGGCCACTACAAGACGTCGACCAACAGCGTGGTCGCGTTCGACGAGAACGGCAAGCAGCGCGGCGTGGTCTTCGAGACGGCCACGCCCTTCGACACGCCGCGGCTGATGACCGAGCTCGTGACCTGGTTCGTCGAGGAGCGCAGTGCCGCGCGCGTGCATCCGCTGTTGCTGATCGGACTGTGGGTGGTGGTGTTCCTGGAGATCCACCCGTTCCAAGATGGCAACGGGCGCCTGAGCCGGGTGCTGACCACCTTGCTGCTGCTGCAAGCCGGCTATGCCTATGTGCCCTACAGCTCCTTGGAAAGCGTGGTGGAGCAGATCAAGGAGGCCTACTACCTGGCGCTGCGCCAGACCCAAGGCACCATCCGCAATGAGGCGCCGAACTGGCAACCCTGGTTGCTGTTCTTCCTGCGCTCGCTGGCTGAGCAGGTCAGGCGCCTGAACCGGAAGATCGAGCGCGAAAAGCTGGTGCTGGCGGCTCTGCCTGAGTTATCGCTGCAGATCGTCGAGTTCGCGCGTGAGCACGGCCGCGTCACCATGGCCGACGCCATCCGGCTAACCGGAGTTAGCCGCAACACGCTGAAGCAGCACTTCCGCGCCCTGGTTGAGCGCGGGCAGCTTAGCCCCCACGGCGCGGGGCGGGGGGCTTGGTATGAGCTGCGATAGGCAGGATGGCTCGCGGTCGCTGCCCCGCCACAGCCGACAATGAAGATTCAAGGAGCACCGACCGCATGAAGACCGTCCGTGACGCCTGCCAGCTGGAGCCCAACGCCCTCAAGCTCAGCGATCAGATGAACAACTCGACGAGCTGATCTCGGCCGAAGGCAACGGCACTCATCGGCGAAGCTGCCTGCCATGTGCCCGATGTGGTCCGCGCTGCACATCCGCAAGTACCGTGGCGTCTCGTGATTGCCACCCGCAACCGGCTGATGCATGGGTATCTCGGCATCGACAACGACACCTTGTGGAGCATCGTCGTCACGGACGTGCCGGCCTTGCTTCTCAGTTCGCGCGGCGTCAAGAGCGCTTGCACATGAGGCGGCATGCCGGCCATGTGCGTGGCGCGTGCGTCACGACTAGTTTGGCTCACTGCGTCGTGCGTCGTCCAGCCAGGGCCCTGCTGCGATGGGTAGCCAGGCGCAGGGGGTCAAGCGCGCGGTGTGCGTGATCAGCGACCTCAGGCTGCCCGGCAAGTCTGGCCGCGACGCCATCACCGTGCCTGGCCCATTGCTCTGATGCCAGAATGCCCGCTCCCGCCACTGCACTGCCGATCCCGACGATGAGCGCCGATACGCCCGACCTGTCGATCGTCATTCCGATCTACAACGAAGTCGACAATCTTGCCGAGCTGGTCGATCGGGTGGCGGCGGCGATGGATCCGACGATCTGGCGCTATGAGTTGATCGCCATTGACGACGGATCGTCGGACGGCAGTGCGGGTGTGCTTCGAGAACTCGCCGCGAGCCGGGATTGGCTGATTCCGCTGGAGCTTTCCCGCAACTACGGCCAGAGCAGCGCGTTGCAGGCGGGGTTCGACCGGGTGCGCGGACGCTACGTCGTGACACTGGACGCGGACCTGCAGAACGATCCGCTCGACATCCCTGCCTTGCTGGACCGGCTGCAGACCGATCCGTCGATCGACATGATCTCCGGCTGGCGCCGCGATCGGCAAGACGCAGCCGTCTCGCGAAGGCTCCCGAGCATGCTGGCCAATCGCCTCATCTCCTGGGCCACGGGCGTGCATTTGCATGACTATGGCTGTGGCCTCAAGGCCTATCGCCGCGCGATCATCGACCGCATAAGGCTTTACGGTGAGCTGCACCGTTTCATGCCTTCGCTGGCCAAGGACGCCGGTGCGAGGATCGCCGAAATGCCGGTGCGCCACCACGCCAGGCAGCGCGGTGTCAGCAAGTACGGCATCGGCCGCACGTTTCGGGTCATCCTTGATCTGGTGCTGGTGGTCTTCTTCATGCGTTACCGCCAGCGCCCTTTGCATGCGTTCGGCGGGCTGGGCCTGGCTCTGCTCGGGTCAGGCCTGGCGGTGAGCGTCTACCTGGTGGTCGCCAAGTATGCCGGGGAGGCGGTCGCCGGGCGCCCACTGCTGCTGGTCGGCATGATGCTGGTGCTGATGGGCTTGCAGTTGATCGTCGCCGGTCTGGTGGGAGAGATGCTCACCCGCATCTACCACGAAGGCAGCGGTCGGCCGCAGGTTTACCTGCGCGAGGCGCCAACGCCAGGGGCTACCGACGATTCCGCCGCGGCGGGCGCGCTCCGATCGGTCTGATCGCCCGGCCCCCGCGTGCGCAAGGGCCGGGCGGATGAGATCGCGGATGAAAGGGCTCGCCGCGTCGCTGCAGCGCTGCTGGCGGCTGGCCGTGGGGCTGGGCCTGCTGCTGGCGCTGGTGCTTGTCGTCGATCCGCGTGCGCTGCTGCGTGCCGCGGCGGACGCGCAGCCGCGTTGGCTCGCGCTCGGGCTGGCCTGCGCCGTCGCGGCCAATCTGGTGTCGGCCCTTCGCTGGTGGGCTTTGGCCCGGTGGCTGGGTGCCGATGTCGCGCCGGGCTGGGCAGTTGCGCGTTACTTCGGCGGCGTTGCGCTGAACGCCTTGCTGCCGGGAGCCGTCGTCGGGGGCGACGTGTACCGAGCCCATGCGCTGGTGCGCTGCGGGTTGGCCTGGGGCACGGCAGGGGCCTCGGTGCTGGTCGATCGTCTCGGGGGCCTCTGGGCGCTGGTGGCCATGGGCCTGATCGGCGCGAGTGTCGGGCTGGCCGCGGCCGACGCGAGCGCGTTGCTTGGTCTGGGCCTGTCGCCTGGCGGCGCAGCGATCGCGGCGGTCGCCCTGGTGTCGGTGGCGGTATTGATGATGCTCGGGCCTGTCGTGCGGGCCTCGGCATGGGGCGCAGACCGTGCGCGCCTTCTGCCCCGCATGACGCCCGTGGAGACCGAGGCGTTGGGCACCGAGCCCGCCGGGCGGCTGCGCCAGCTGCGAAGGGCCGCTCGAAGCGTGTCGGCGCTGGGCAGTCGACCTGGGGCGCGGACCCAGTTGGTTCTTCAACTGGGCCTGTCGGTTGTCGTGCAGGCCGGCTCGATCGCGACGCTGGCCTGCGCCGGTGCGGCTGTGGGCCTGTCGCTGCCAGCCTGGGCGTGGGTGAGTGCTGCCGTGCCCGTGTTCGTGATGGCCACGTTGCCGGTCAGCTTCGGTGGATGGGGCAGCCGTGAGGCGGCTTCGATCGTGGCACTCGGCCTGTTCGGCGTGCCGGCCACGTTGGCGCTGGCGGTCGGTTTGCTTTACGGGCTGGCGGCACTCGCGCAGGCGCTGCCCGGCGCGCTGTGGCTTCTCGCTGAACGCCGTAGCACCGGCACGCGCTGATCGCACACCTGCCGACGCGTGCGTGGCGCACGGCACCCGCGGCGTCGGCGCCGATCCCCGTGTGCTTTTGCCGCTGGGCGGCCGGTCAGGGAAGCGACCACACGCGATAGAGCACGGTCGGTCCGTTGGGTTGCGCGTAGCGCACGGGGAAGCGCCAGCTGCCCACGCAGGCTTCGAGCGGCTGGCCTGACTTGCCGTCGGGCCCGGAGCGGTCGGTCGACAGAGGGCCTGTCCTCGCAGGCGCCGGTCTGTCGTCGCCGAGCCGGCGCGACCAGGGCGCCGCGCAAGAGCCTTCTTCACCCCGCTGGATGGCCACGACCGGTGCCTGGAGCGAGGCCGACCCGGGCTTGGACGAGGTGCCGGAGCGGCCGCGCAGCACGGCATCGAGTGCTGCCGCATCGCGAGCGACGAGGGTCTGCGCCTGCGGAAATGCCAGGCGCAGGCTGCCGGCCAGTGCCATGTCGCTGCTGACGAGCGTGAAGGCGCCCTGCGGCACTGCGCCGCTGGCGCGCAGCGCCTGTGCCAGCGCGGCCACCGGCTCGTTCAACTCGTCGGGCGTGGCGCGCAGGCCGTTGGCCACGACACGGCCGCCGGCCCAGGCGAGCCAGCACACGGCCGCCACGGCACAGCAGGCGTGCAACACGCGTCGCCTGGGGTGCCGAGCGAGCCATGGCGCCATCGCGAACGCCAGCACCGGGGCCACGATGAGGAAGGGCTGAAGCCATCGATTCCTGAAATGGCTGGCGCCCCCCACGATCACCAGCATGGCGAAGAAGACGAGCAGCGCCAGCGCGTAGTTGCGTGCCAGGCGGCGCGCGAGCGCTGATCGCCGCGTGTCAGGGTCGTCGGCATCATGGTCGTCGGAATCGGCGCGGGCGGTTGACGAGGGCGCTTGCGCGTCAGCGCCTGCCCATGGGCGCTTCCACCAAGCCGCGCCAAACAAACCGAGCAGCAGCAGCCACAGCGGCGACAGGAATGCCAGGACGGCGAACGCGAAGCTGCCCAAGCCGCGTGCCACCTGTGTGCCTCGCGCCATCGGGCTGGCCGAAAGCTTCTGAAGAGCATGCTCGCTGGCCGCTGCGGCATGGTCGGGCAACCACAGCCCGTGGGGCAGGAACACGGCCAGCGCCACGCTGCCGAGCAGCGCCGCGCCAAGCCAGGTGCGACGCGAACGCAGCAGCGCACGCGTTTCGGGCAATGCCAGCACGGCAGCCATCAAGATCACGGCAAAGCCCGCGAAGCTGTACTTCGACAGCGAGCCCAGTCCCAACACCAGCCCGAGCATCGACCAGCGAGCCAGTTCCCGCGGGCGCTCGAGCAGGCGCAGCACCAGCAGGAACGTGAGCGATGCGAGGGTCGTCGCCAGCACCGAGTGAGTCAGGTCGCGCTGCGATTCCCAGCCGATCTGCAGCAGCAGCAAAGGGCTCAATGCGGCCGTGACGGCCAGCGGCGCCGGCATCAGGCGCCTTGCCGCCATCCACAAGCTGCCGTAGGTGATGGCCAGCAGCGTGTTCTTGAGCATCGCCAAGCCCAACACCGAGGGGCCGAGCAGTTGGAACACCGCCATCTGCAGCCAGGTGTACAGCGGCGGCTGGGGCCCGTAGCCGAACTCGAATGCCTGCGTCCACAGCGATTGCTCCGCCTCGTCGAGCTCGAGCGCGTCCGACACTGTCACGCGCATCGCCACCTGCGCTCCAAAGTAGCCCAGCGCCAGCGTTGCAGCGACGATCACTTCACGCGTCGTGAGCGACGGGGGTGCTGCCCATGGCTCGAACTCACCCGGTCGAGATGCGGGGCCGGCAGGAAGGGCGACAAGAGATGACATAGGCTCGGCCGCGGGCCTTGCAGGGTGCAGCCGATCGCGTAAACGCGTTCGGAGGGTAGCTGCTACGCCAGATCGACCAACGACCTGGACGAATCCCCCAAGTCGTGGATTGGAGTGGTGGGCCCTGAAGGATTCGAACCTTCGACCAACGGATTAAGAGTCCGCTGCTCTACCAACTGAGCTAAGGACCCGCTCGATGAATCGAGTGGTGGGTTGTGCAGGATTCGAACCTGCGACCAACGGATTAAAAGTC
>DASQFA010000641.1:0-8143 GCA_035633375.1 Rubrivivax sp. | reverse complement strand
AGGTCCATTCCGGGCGCGCCGAGCGGCATGCCGGGCACCGCAATGCCGACCACGCCGGCAGGGCGCTCCTTGAGCAGGCGCTTGACCTCGCGAGCCGGCACATGGCCTTCGAGCGCGTAACCCTGCACCAGTGCGGTATGGCAGGAGCCGTACTTTTCGTCGAAGCCCACGCGCTTGCGCACCGGCGTGGTATCGGGGATCAGGTTCACCCGCACCGTGAAGCCGTTGGCTTCCATGTGCTTGATCCACTCGCTACAGCAGGTGCAGGCGGGGCTTTTCCAGACCTCGACCAGCGGCAGCGAGGTGTTGTTGGCCCGCGCCAAACCAGGCAGCGCAAGCGCGACTGCGCCCATGCCAAGCAGGCTACGTCGGGACAGATTTCGGACGGTCATCTGGATTCTCCTTGAACGCATCATTGCCGATGATGCACGCATGCGCGCCGGCCCTGAGGTGCGTCACAGATCCCGAAGAAGATCGGCTCGGCGTCATGCACTGCTACCGTCACGACTGTAGACCAATGCTGTCGCCGCGGTGCCGCGTCATGCAGTGTTTGCCGACCGGCGCGGGAGGCCCGCAAGCCTGCGTCGGCCTCGACGTCGTGTCACTGCACGTGGTCATCGGCGGCCCACGTCGCAACGGGGCGTATGCTGCGCGTCCGCCTACTTTGTATCCCAGCCATGACGACTACATCGCCGCCGAAGAACACCGCATTCATGAAAGCCCTTAAGCCCAGCGCCGCATTGGCGGAGATCGTGGGCTCAGACCCCTTGCCCCGCACAGAAGTCACCAAGCGGATCTGGGACTACATCAAGGCCCGCAACCTGCAGAACCCGGCGAACAAGCGCAACATCCTCTGCGATGCCCCGCTGCGAGCGGTGATGGGCAAGGATGAGGTGACGATGTTCGAGATGACAGGCCTTGTGGGCAAACATCTCGGGCCAGCTTGAGCCGACCGGGACCGAGCTGACACCTGTTCGAGGTCGCGCAGTCCGGTCACGTACTGGGCTGGCGCGGCAGCGAATCGATGAGCGCTCACGCAGCCTACCCTATGAGCGGCTTGTAACTGTCAGGGCGGCGGAGTGCCCATGCGGTCCAGCTTGTCATCAACCTCGCCGACATAGGCCGACAGTATGCGCGTGGATTCGGCCAGCTTGTCCTGCATCTGAAGCTGCAGCGCGTCGATCCTGGCACTGAGCTCCCGCGTGCCAGCGGCGCCCTGGGCTTCGAGCTTGCGCAACTCTGCGTCGAGGAACGTGCGCAGTTCGCTCAAGCGCGACGCTTCGGCTTTGTCGGCCAGTTCGCGCTGCGCGTTCAGTTCTTTCGTGGTGCGGCGCAATTCCATCATCGCGCTCGCCTGTTGCACGAAGATGTAAAGCAAGAACAGCACCGTAAGCACCGCGGCAACGGTCAGCATGATCATGCCGAGCGGAGCCTGCACTTCGGTGAAGCCGATCGACAACGCGGTCGGCGCACTGAACGCGGTCCAGTTCAGCATGGCAAACAAGGCCAGCGCGAGCAGCGCCAGTGCGATCAAGATGCTTTGCAGGTTCATCGTCCCTCCTTGGAAATGGCCGCATCATCTCATTGCGCCCGCCGCATCAGCCACCCACCCAGGCAGGCTCAGCTGGTGAGCTGGCGCAAGCACCAGACAGGGTCGCACCGGGTGCATGAAGGTGCGGTGCTCGCCCAGGTTTCGAACAACGTCTCGGCGCTCGAGCGCATGCGTCAAATTGGGCAACGGCACCGGCCGCGCTCAGGTTTTTCAGGTGGAGCGTGTCCAGGCCGTCCTATGCGCATTCTCGGCGGGGTTCAGCCGGCCTCGGATTCAAGCGAGCGGGCCACCGCCTCGAGGGCGCGGCGCCGCAACTGGTCATCGATCGTGCTCGCCGGCCGGTGGGGCGGGCTGCGCTGCGGCCGCTTGGCGCCCTCGGTTGCCACGCGCACTACCGGCTTCGGCTCCGCGCGCGCCAGCGGGCTCATCTGCGCCAGCGCTGCAAAGCTGGCGTGCAGCGCGGGCGACAACTCGGGCGACAAGGCGGTACGCGGCAGCGCCACGAGCGCAGCGCTGGCCAGCGCCACAGCCATCGGGCCGCGCCATGCCGCCGGTGCACCCACGGCCGTCGTTGGCACAGATGCCGGAGCCAGGTCGCTGAAACCCCACTGCTGCGCGCCGCGTTGCAGCGCGCGCGGCGGTCGGCGCTCTTCCGGCACCGACAGCAGCCCGGCGCGTTGCGCAACTCGGCCCAGAAGCGGCGCGCCGGTCCACACTGTAAAGGGCACGGCCAGCAACAGTGGCAGCAGCAGCGGCGCCAGGTAGGGCGCCTCGATACTGCGGCCATTCAGCACCAACGTCACCAGCAGCAGCACCAGCGCCGGCAGGGCCAGCACACCGATGCGAGCCGACGCGTCGCGCCAGGACACGGCCTCGGCTTCGCGCGATGGCGACTTCCAGTCGAGCCGCAATCCGGTCAAAGCGCCGACCACGAACACGCTGTGCGCCAGCATGCGCAGCGGGGCCTGCACGGCCGACAGCAACAGCTCCAGCGCCGCGCTGCCCCACAGCCGCGCGCCGCCGCCGAAGACGGCCTGCTCGCGCCGCAGCAGCACCGCCAGCACGCCCACAAGCCGTGGTAGGAACAGCAGCAGCAGCGTCAGCAGCCAAAGGCCGTTGTTCGACGAGGCGAGCGCGCCAATCCAAAGGCCCAGCACCACGAAGCACAACCACACGGGTGCCATCAGGTACGACAGCGCGCCCGTGGCGAGCATCGCGCGGTGCACGGGGCGCAGGCCCGGCTCGGCCAGCAGCCGCGCGTTCTGCAGGTTGCCCTGGCACCAGCGGCGGTCGCGCTGCAACTCCTCCAGCAGGTTGGCCGGGTGCTGCTCCCAACTGCCGCCCAACTGCGGCGCGAGCCAGACCTCATAGCCGGCGCGGCGCATCAGCGCAGCCTCGACGAAGTCGTGCGACAGGATCTCGCCCGACAGGCCGCCGCGGCCGGGCAGGGTGGCCAGGCCGCAATGGCGCATGAATGGCGCCACGCGCAGGATGGCGTTGTGCCCCCAGTAGTGCGATTCGCCCAGCTGCCAGTAAGCCATGCCCAGCGAGAACAGCCGCCCGGTGACGCGGTTGCCGAACTGCTGCAGCCGCGAATGCACGGTGCCGTGGCCGAAACCCTGCGGCAGCGTCTGCAGGATGCCGGCGCGCGGGTTCTGCTCCATCAGCCGCACCAGCGACACCAGCGTGTCGCCGTGCATGATGCTGTCGGCATCCAACACCACCATGTAGCGGTAGTTGGCGCCCCAGCGGCGGCAGAAGTCGGCCACGTTGCCGGCCTTGCGCCGCGTGCGCCGGCGCCGCCAGCGGTAGAACACGCGACCGCCGGTCAGCACGGGGTTGTCGCCCAGCGTCTGGCGCAGGCGCCGCCAGGCCTGCATTTCGGCGGCGCGCAGCGCCGGGTCTGCGGTGTCGGACAGCACGTAGATGTCGAACATCGACAGCGCACCCGTGGTGGCCAGCGATTCGCAGGTGGCGCGCAGCCCGGCAAACACCGTGGCCACGTTCTCGTTGCAGATGGGCATGATGATGGCCGTGCGCGCGCTGCGGTCGAGGGGCGCCTGCGGCTCGCGCAGGGCGATCGTGTGCGGGTCGCCGTGCAGCATTACCCAGCCGCCCATCAACGCAGTGACGAAGCCCGCACCGACCCAGGCGAACAGCAACGTCGCCAGCAGCGTCTGCAGCACCCAGGCGGGCGACAGTGTTTCGGGTGCCGCATCCCATTGCAGCGCCATTGCCAGCGCAGCCAGGGCTGCCACCAGCGCGAGCAGCACGCGCCGCCGCCGTGTCGCTGCAGCCTGCCACGGCGCAGGCGCGGCCTGCGCGACGGGAAAATGTGTCCCCGGCCACAGCGCGAAAAGCAGTCCGCGTGTCAGCCCGAACCAGGGCTGTGCGTGCATCGGCGAGCGCCGCACGGGCGGTGCCGTGGCGTGCTCGGCGCCTATGCCATTGGCGGCGAAAAGCGCATCGGCAGGTTTCATGTCATCACTCCGGTGCAAGGGTAGAGGGCCAGGGGTCGCAAAGCACTTCGTGCACGGCGCTTCCCTTCGTTGGTTGAGTGGCAGGACGTGGACGCGTCAGGCCTGCGCCGAGCATGAGGCGCTACCGGGTCTTACCCCGTAGGACAGTTTCGCCACGGCCTGTAGGCGACGGCGGAAAGTCGACTGTCCGTGAGCCGTTTCGTCGAGACCACGAGCGACCCACCCGGCACGGCCGTGCGAGCCTCGGCCCACCGGCTCGAAAGGGCCTGTGCATGTGGGCGGCATCCACACACCGGTAGGATGTCGTGTCCCCAGACCGCCCCCTTACTGCCAGACCCAGCGCCACACATGCCGTCCACTGCGTTGCATCACGTCGCGGCCGGCATGCTCGACACGGCCTACCAGGCCGCCGGGCCGGCCGAAGGGCCACCGGTGTTTCTGATGCATGGCTTCCCGTACGACATCCACGCCTATGCCGAGGTGGTGCCCATGCTGGCTGCGCGCGGCTGTCGGGTCATTGTCCCCTACCTGCGAGGTTTCGGCCCGACCCGCTTCCTACGCGTCGACACACCCCGGTCTGGCGAGCAGGCGGCGCTGGGCCACGACCTCAAGCAGTTGATGGATGCGCTGCAGATCGAGCGCGCGGTACTGGCCGGCTACGACTGGGGTGGGCGGGCCGCCTGTGTCGTGGCGGCGCTGTGGCCCGAGCGCTGCGCCGGGTTGCTGAGCTTCAACAGCTACAACATCCAGAACATCGCCAACGCGATGACACCCGACACGCCGGAGAACGAACACAGCCTGTGGTACCAGTACTACTTCCACAGCGAGCGCGGCTATCGTGGCCTCGCCCAGGGCCGGCGCGGGCTGTGCCGCTTGCTCTGGCGCCTGTGGTCGCCCACCTGGCACTTCGATGACGCCACGTTCGAGCGCAGTGCAGCCGCATTCGACAACCCCGACTTCGTGGACGTGGTGATCCACTCCTACCGCCATCGTTTCGGGCTGGTGCCGGGGGACCCAGCCCTGGTGGGTGTCGAGGCGGCGCTGGCCCTGCAGCCGCCCATCACGGTGCCTGCGCTCACCTTCGACGGCGGCGACGACGGCGTGCGTCCGCCAGCCTTGGCTGCGCAACACGGGCACTGCTTCACCGGTGTGCGCACCCACGTGGTGGTGCCCGGCGTGGGCCACAACATGCCGCAGGAGGTGCCTGGCGTGTTTGCCGATGCGGTGCTGTCGCTGGTGAACGGCGCTTGGCCGGGTCGCCTGGGCTGACAGGGCGCCGCTGAATGGGCTGCACCGGCCACGTCGTTCACCCGGGTGACGGCTTGCAGACCGGTGCCCGCCTAGTCTAGCTTGCGCACTTCACTCTGTTGATCCCTGCCATGACCTGCTATCCACGCGCCAGCGAAGACGATGCGGTGGGCGCCGTCGTGGTCCCAGGCGGCGGCAAGGTGTTCGGCGCCGGCATGCACCGCTGCAAAGCCCTTTGAGAGCGCCCCCAGACCTGCCGCTTCGCGTCAGGCCCCCCGTGGGGGATGAGCAAACTTCGGGCGGCCGTGCGTTTGCTCATGAGCCTGAGCCAGACGCCTGCGGCCGGGGGACAATGCCGATCGGCACCGTCCGCAGGTCTATCGATTGCTGAACTCCGGCATCTCCCCCATCAGGTTCGATCGCGCCGCCCTGCGCCGGCTGCTGCCCATGCTGGGCGCCGCGGCGCTGGCCATCGGCACGGCGCAGCGCGCCGGCGCTGCGGGAGAAGGCCCGCCAGCCGCCACCGCCGGGGCCGATTCAGCCGCGCTCAAATCCCTGCCCACCGCACGCGCAGTGGCGCCGGTGCTGGCCGGGCTCGACAGCTACCAGGTCGCGATCGAATCGCGCGAGCCGCGGGTGCGGCGCTACTTCGACCAGGGCATGCTGCTCGCGTTCGGCTTCAATCCTGAGGAAGCCGCGCGTTCCTTCGATGCGGCGCTGGCCATCGACCCGGCCTGCGCCAGTTGCTGGTGGGCGCTGGCCTGGGCGCTGGGCCCGACGATCAATGCCGACATGTCGGCGCAGGCCGCGCTGCGCGTGGACCGGGCCGTGGCCGAGGCCCGACGCCATGCGCACCGCGCCGCGCCGACACGACGCGCGTTGATCGCGGCGCTGGCCCTGCGCCACCCGCAAGCCGGCACCACCGACGAGGCTGCCTATGCGCAGCGCCTGCGCGCACTGGCGAAACGCCTCCCTGGCGACGCCCTGGTGGCCTTGCTGGCGGCCGAAGCGCTGCTCAACCTGCACCCCTACGACTGGTGGTCGGCGGACGGCACGCCCCGGCCGTGGACACCCGAGATAGCCGCCTTGCTCGAGCGTTCGATGGCTCTGGATCCGCGCCTTGCGGGCGCACACCACTACTGGATCCACCTACAGGAATCCTCGCCCCACCCGCAACGCGCCCAGTCCAGCGCCGATTTCCTGCGCGGCGCGGTGCCCGGCTCGGGCCACCTGCTGCACATGCCCGCGCATATCGACATGCGGGTCGGGCGCTACGACGCGGCCATCCAGGCCAACCTGCGCTCGATCGAGGCCGACCGGCTCTATCTGGCCCAGGTGGACGCGCAGGGTGCCTACCGCGTGGGTTACGTCGCGCACAACCACCACTTCCTTTGGGCCGCCGCGTCGATGGCCGGCCGCGAGGCCCTGGCGCTGCAGGCCGCCCAGGCTGCCTGGCCCGCGGCATGTGGGCCAGGCGGCCGCGACCCGGGCAGCGCCATCGTGCAGCAGTACGCGGTGCTGCCGTATTTCGCACAGGTGCGTTTCGGCAGCTGGGCGGCCCTGCTGCACGACACGCCGCCCCCGGATTCGGCCCAACCTTACCCGTTGGCGATATGGCACTACGCCCGCGGCACGGCGCGTGTGCGCAGCGGCCAGCTCGAGATGGCGCAGCAAGACCTGGCACAAGTCCAACGGCTTGCCGCCGATCCGGCGCTGGCCACGGTGCGGCTGAAAAACCTCAACCCGGCGGCGCAGCTGCTGCGCATCGCCGTGCTGACGCTGCAGGCCGACCTGGCACTGGCCAGCGGCCGGCCGCAGCACGCGGTGGCGCTGCTGCTCCAGGCCACCGCCACCGAAGATGCCTTCGAGTACGACGAACCCCACCTGTGGCTGGCCCCCACACGGCACGCGTTGGGCGCGGCGCTGCTGGCCGCCGGGCAGGCGGCTCAAGCCGAGCAGGCCTATCGCCAGGATCTGCGCCACTACCCCGGCAATGGCTGGTCGCTGAACGGGCTGGCGCAGGCCTTGTCCGCGCAGGGCAAGAAGGCGCAGGCGGATGAAGTTGCCGCGCAGGCCCGGGCCGCCTTCGGCCCGGGCGCGCGACTGCCGGCCGCGTCACGCTTCTGATACCCATCGGCCGTGGCGCGCCGCGCGGCGACAAGTCGGCACAGATACGCCGCCAAGTCGACACGTTGAAGTTCATATTCAGCTAACTAGTTAAGTAATCAATTGTTTGATCTTTGTCATGACCCGCCACGTGCCCCCTGGCTAAGCTTTCCGGCATCGAATCAAGAAGCCCGCTCGGCCGCCCATCCCGCTAGATTGGTGTCTGCGCCTGCAAAAGCTGCGCCATGCCCCAAGTCTCCCGCCGCCGTTTCCTGACGGTGTCCGCCGCCACCTTCGGCGCCGCTGCGGTGGGTTCGCAGTGGTCACCGATCCAGGTTCTGGCCCAGGCCGCGCAGCCGCCCGCCGGCACGGTGACCACCATCCCCACCTTCTGCGAGATGTGCTTCTGGCGCTGCGGCGGCATTGCCCACGTGCGCGACGGCAAGCTGTGGAAGTTCGAGGGCAACCCGAAAGATCCGCAAAGCCAGGGCCGGCTGTGCCCGCGTGGTACTGGCGCCGTCGGTGCGCACTACGACCCGGATCGCATCCGCCAGCCTCTGCTGCGTGTCGGCGAGCGTGGCAAGGAGCAATGGAAGGCCGTCAGCTGGGACGTGGCCCTGGGCCACATTGCCGAGCGCATGGCCAAGATCAAGGCCGAGCACGGCGCCGAGTCGATCGCGCTGTTCAACCACGGCTTCGGGCAGCGCTTCATCCAGCATGTGCTGCGCAGCTACGGCGTCATCAACTACGCCGGGCC
>DASQFA010000640.1:0-13789 GCA_035633375.1 Rubrivivax sp. | reverse complement strand
GATGGATGTTCAACAAACGCCCCTCGTAGTGCCGCACGAAGCACTCGCCGAGAATGCGCATGAAGCCCGCCAACACCACCAGGTCGGGCGCGAAGGCGTCGATGGCCGCGGCCAGCGCATCGTCGAAAGCCTCGCGCGTGGCGAAAGCCTTGTGCGCCACCACCGCCGTGGCGATGCCATGCGCCGCCGCAAACTGCAGCCCGACAGCGTCGGCACGGTTGCTGATCACCGCCACCACGCGCGCCGGCCAGCCCTCGGCCGCGCAGCGCTGCACGATGGCTTCCATGTTGGAGCCGCGGCCCGAGATGAGGATCACGATCGACTTCATCGAAGCAGTGTAGCGAGCCGCCCTGCATGCGCACCGCCAACGATCCCGCGCAGCGCAGGGCACGAAACCGGCCCGCGGGCGATCGAGCCAAGGGCCCTGGGCACACGCCAGGTGCGGCGTCGCCGCGAACCCGGCCTCATAGAATCGGCCATCGCCGCGCGCGGCCTGCACCCACTACCGCCACCTACCCATGCAAGCTCGCGTACTTTCCGGCATGCGCCCCACCGGCGCGATGCACCTCGGCCACTACCACGGCGCGCTGAAGAACTGGGTGCGCCTGCAGCACGACTACGATTGCTTCTACTTCGTCGCCGACTGGCACGCGCTGACGACGCACTACGAAAGCCGCGAGGTCATGGGCCAGTATGTCTACGAGATGGTCACCGACTGGCTGGCCGCCGGGCTGGAGCCGGAAGCCTGCACCATCTTCCTGCAAAGCCGCCTGCCCGAGCATGCCGAGCTGTTCACGCTGCTGGCCATGGGCACGCCGCTGGGCTGGCTGGAGCGCGTGCCGACCTACAAGGACCAGATCGACAAGTTGAAGGACCGCGACCTGGCCACTTACGGCTTCCTCGGTTACCCGCTGCTGCAGGCGGCCGACATCCTGATCTACAGGGCGGCCTTCGTGCCGGTGGGTGAGGACCAGGCCTCGCACGTGGAACTGACGCGCGAAGTGGCACGCCGCTTCAATCACCTGTACGGACGCAGCGCCGATTTCGACGCCAAGGTGGCGACCGCGCTGGCCAAGCTGAGCAAGGACGACGCGCGCTACTTCAGCAAGCAGAAGCGCGAATTCGGCGAGACAGGCAAGGCCGAGCCGCTGGCCAAGGGCGAGGCGCTGGTGCATCGTTCGGCCGCCGCGATCGATGGCTGGGCGACCGAGGACACCGAACTGCTGCTCGGCCAACTGCGTGGCGCCGGCAAGACGATCCTGACCGAGCCGCAGGCGCTGCATACCGAAGTCACCAAGCTGCCCGGCCTGGACGGCAGCAAGATGAGCAAGAGCTACGGCAACGCCATCGCCATGCGCGAGCAGCCGGCCGAAGTGGAGCGCAAGATCAGGCGCATGCCCACCGATCCGGCACGCGTGCATCGCAGCGACCCGGGTGACCCGCAGAAATGCCCGGTGTGGCAGTTCCACAAGGTCTACAGCGACGCCGCCACGCAGGCGTGGGTGGTCCAGGGTTGCACCAGCGCCGGCATCGGCTGCCTGGAATGCAAGCAGCCTGTCATCGACGCCATCGTCAAGGAACAGCAGCCCTGGCGCGAGCGCGCCGAAAGCTACCTGAGCAACCCGAAGCAGGTGCAATGGATCGTCGAGAACGGCACCGAGCGCGCGCGCACCGTGGCCAAGCAGACGATGCGTGACGTGCGCGACGCGATGGGCCTGCTGTATTGATCCGCCCCGCAGCACCTACGTCTGCCCAGGGGCGAGACTGTGCCCAGCGGGAGTCTGCGCGCTCGCGAGCGGCTGTCTCGAGCGCCCAGCGCCATGCAGGGCGCAGGGCGCCACCTGCGGCCCGGCGCAAGCGGCTGCGCGGTGACGGTTTGATGGCGCGCAGGGCTGGCATCGCAGTTGCATGTGCGGTATCGCGCCGAACTCAACTGGAGGCGAGATGGACAAGAAGAAAGTGAAGCCCGAAACCATTGCCGCCCAGGCCCTGGGCTGGGTCGACGAGAAGACGCGGGCCATCACGCCGCCGATCCACGTGTCGTCGACCTACCTGCGTGACCCCGACAACCAGTACCGCTCGGGGCGGGTCTATGCCCGCGCCGACAACCCGGCCTTCGACCAGGCCGAAGCCGTCATCGCCACGCTCGAGCAAGGAACGCAGGCCGCCCTCTTCGCCAGCGGCATGGCCGCGGCGACGGCAGTGTTCCAGGCGCTGGCGCCCGGCGACCATGTGCTTGCGCCGAAGGTGATGTACTGGTCGCTGCGCAACTGGCTGATGAACTTCGCCACGCATTGGGGTCTGAAGGTCGAACTCATCGACATGAGCGATCCGGCCGCAGTGCTGGCCGCCATGCAGCCGGGCAAGACCAAACTGGTGTGGGTGGAAACACCGGCCAACCCGCTGTGGACCATCACCGACATTGCCGCGACAGCAAAGATCGCTCATGCCGCGGGGGCGATGCTGGCGGTGGACTCCACCGTGGCCTCGCCGGTGCTGACGCGGCCCATCGAACATGGCGCCGACATCGTCATGCATGCCGGCACCAAATACCTCAACGGCCACAGCGACCTGATCGCCGGCGTGCTGGTCAGCGCCCGCGACGACGATTTCTGGAAGCGCGTGAAGCTGGTGCGCGCGCAGCTCGGCGGCACGCTCGGCAGCTTCGAGGCCTGGCTGCTGCTGCGCGGCATCCGCACGCTGTACCTGCGCGTGCGCTGCGCCAGCCAGTCGGCGCAGCGCATCGCCGAGCACTTTGCGAACCACCCTCGCGTCGAAGCCGTGCTCTATCCGGGCCTTCCCGACGCGCCGGGCCATGCAGTGGCGGCGCGGCAGATGACGGGCGGCTTCGGCGGGATGTTGTCGCTGCGCACTAAAGGTGGCAAGGCGGGCGGCGAGGCCGCGGCCATCGCCACGGCCGCGAACGTGCAATTGTGGAAGCGCGCCACCTCGCTGGGCGGCACCGAAAGCCTGATCGAACACCGAGCCAGCGTCGAAGGCGCGGGCACGCCCGCGCCGCCGGACCTGTTGCGCCTGTCGGTGGGCATCGAGGATGCCGGCGACCTGATCGCCGACCTCGAGCAGGCGCTGCAGCGCGCACTGCCCTGAGCGCCGGCGCCACGGGCCCGGCGACGAGTGCACGCATGAAGATCGTCGCTTCCGGCGCCGCGATGGCCCCGGCCATCGGCGTGCTGCGTCGCGACGCGAGGCTCGGCACGGTGCCCCGGTGCCGGCCTGAAGTTGGAGCCGACGATGACCTGGCGCAGTGATTTCCTGGTCATCGGCAGCGGCATCGCCGCTGCATCCATCGGCTACTGGCTCGCCCCGCACGGCCGCGTGACGCTGCTCGAGCGCGAGTCGCAGCCCGGCTACCACAGCACCGGCCGCTCGGCTGCGCTGTTCATGGCCAGCTACGGCACGCCGCAGGTGCGCGCGCTGACGCTGGCCAGCCGTGCTTTCCTGGCGCGCCCACCCGAAGGTTTTGCCGACTCGCCGATCCTGTCGCCGCGCGGTGCGCTGGTGGTGGCAACGCCGCAGCAGGCCGAGCTGCTCGACGCACACGTCGCGCTGCTGCGGGCAATGTCACCGCAATCGCAGCGGCTGAGCCGCGCGCAGACGCTGGCCATGGTGCCGGTGCTGCGCGGCGAGTTGCTGCTGGGCGGCGCCTATGAGCCCGATGCCAGCGACATCGACGTGCATGCGCTGCACCAGGGCTATCTGAAGGGCGTGCGCCGCCACGGCGGCCTGTTGGTGTGCGATGCCGAGGCCAGCAGCATCTCGGGTACCGGCGGCCATTGGCAGGTGCATGCCGGCGGCCGCGAGTACACGGCGCCGGTGCTCATCAACGCCGCGGGCGCCTGGTGCGACCACGTGGCGCGGATGGCCGGCGTGCGCCCCATCGGCCTGGTGCCCAAGCGGCGCTCGGCCTTCATCTTCGCGCCGCCGCCGGGCGTGGCGGTGGCCGGCTGGCCCGGCGTGATCGGGGCGGACGAATCCTGGTACTTCAAGCCGGATGCCGGCATGCTCCTCGGCTCACCCGCGAATGCCGATCCGGTGGAAGCGCATGACGTGATGCCCGAGCAGATGGACATCGCGCAGGGCATCGATCGCATCCAGACCTTCACCACGCTGCAGATCCGCCGCCCCACCCGCACCTGGGCGGGGCTGCGCAGCTTCGTCGCCGATGGCGACCTGGTGGGCGGCTTCGACCCCGATGCCAGCGGCTTCTTCTGGGTGGCGGCGCAAGGCGGCTACGGCGTCCAGACCTCGGCCGCGATGGGCCAGGCCTGCGCAGCGCTGGCGCGTGGCTTGCCCCTGCCACCGGTCATCGCCGACTTCGGGCTCCATGCCGACATGCTGTCGCCTGCCCGCCTGCGTGCAATGCCCGCCAAAGCCTGAATCCACCGGCTGTGCTCGCGGCCAGCGAACTCACCCGCATGGCCCGCAACGCCGGTGTGGCGTTCGCAGCCTTGCAGCTCACCGAGGCGAGCAAAGATACCGCCCGAGCCGAAAAATTGAGCGAGAAGCGGGCTGACTGCATGCTGCCTGCGCCATCCCGCTTCGGCAGCGCACCCGCGCAGACCTAGAATTCCGCGTCAATAGCGCCGCCGAGCCGTCCCGGGTGAGCATCCTGGTGCCGAGGCTGGCGACGCCCCCCGCAGCACTTCACCTGTCCTGGAGCCCCCGATGCAATCGATCGAACACTTTCCCAAGTTGGCCCTCGGGTCCGCGCTGATGGCAGCCGTGGCGCTTGGCGGCTGCGCAACCCATGACCCCAACCCGACGCGCGACACGGCGATCGGTGCACTTGCCGGTGCGGCAGTGGGTGCGGCGGTGCACGGCAGCAACCGCACCCACGGCGCACTCGCCGGCGCGGCGGTGGGTGGCCTCGGCACCTATGTCTGGTCGAGCCAGATGGCCAAGCAGAAGCGTGAGATGGAGGCCGCCACCCAGGGCACGGGTGTGCAGGTCACGCAAACAGCCGACAACCAGCTCAAGCTGGCCGTGCCGAGCGATGTGTCCTTTGCCGTGGGCAGCGCACAGATCACCTCGAACTTCGAAACGGTACTGAACCGCTTTGCGCAGACGCTGAACCAGAACCCGAAGACGACCGTACGCGTCATCGGCCATACCGACAGCACGGGCAACGATGCCATCAACAACCCCTTGTCCGTCAATCGGGCGGCTGCCGTGCGCAGCTACCTCAGTGGGCAAGGCGTTGCCGCCACGCGCATCGCGATCGACGGCCGCGGCTCGCTCGAGCCGATTGCCGACAACAGCACCGACGCCGGCCGCGCCAAGAACCGGCGCGTCGACATCTTCGTTGCCGAGTCGCCGGCTTGATCGCCTTCGCCCGGCGCTGAAGCGGCTTGTGCACAGTGGGCTGCCGATCACGGTGGCCCAAGGTCCCAGGCGCGGGCCGATACCGGTTCTCCCCACAGGTCGATCTGCGTGGCTGTGCCGCTGTGTGTTTGCAATGCGGCCGCGCCGCGCACATAGCCCAGGCCGACGCAGGCGCCGGCCTTCGGGCTCCAGCCCACCGAGCTGAGTTCGCCCACGCTCTGGCCATCGATGACGATGGCCTCGCCGCCCCAGGCATAGGCGGCAGGGTCGACGAAGACGAAGCTCAGCAACTTCTTGCGCAGCGGCTGCCCGCGCGCCGCGAGCAGCGCCGTACGGCCTATGAAGCTATCGGCCTTGTCGAGCTTGACGGCGAAGCCCAGGCCGGCCTCGAAGGGGTTTTCGTCCGGGCCCAGTTCGGCACCCCAGGCGCGGCGCCCGGCTTCGATGCGCAGCGCATCCAGCGCGTAGTAGCCGGCATTGCGCAAGCCAAGGTCGCCGCCCGCCTGCGTCAAGGCCAGATAGACATGGCGCGCCATCTCCACCGGCACATACAGCTCGAAGCCGGGCCCGCCGACATAGCTCATGCGTGCGGCGCGCACGCGTGCATGGCCCAGGTCGATCTCACGCGTGTGCGCGAACTTCAGGCCTTCGCTCGACAGCTCGTCGGGGCTGACGCGCGCCAGCAGCTCGTGCGCCTTGGGGCCCATCACCGAGATCACGCTGCTCATCGCGCTGACGTCGGTGAGCACGGCGAACTCGTCCGCGCCCATGTGGCGCCGGATCCAGTCGGCGTCGCGCGTGGCCTGTGCCGAGCCAGTGACGATGAGAAAGCGCTCTGCCGCCAGGCGGATGACCGTCAGGTCGCTCTCGAAGCCGCCGCGCTCGTTCAGCAGCGCGGTGTAGACCATGCGGTCGACCGCCATGTCGATGTCGTTCGCGCACAGCCGCTGCAGCAGCGCCAGTGCATCGCGGCCCTGCAGCAGCAGCTTGGCGAACGAGCTCTGGTCGTACAGCGCCACCGCATCGCGCGTGGCACGCTGCTCTTCGATCATCCACTCCAGCCAGCCGGGGCGGCCCAAGGTGTCGGCCGGCTTGAGCGCACCGGCCGGCTTGAAGTAGTTGGCGCGCTCCCAGCCGTTCTTTGCACCGAACTCGGCGCCCTGCGCGGTGAGCAGGTCGTACAGCGGCGAGCAGCGCAGCGGCCGGCCGCTCTGCAGCTCCTGCCGCGGCCAGCGCATCGCGTAGTGCAGGCCCAGCGTTTCGCCGGTGCGTTCGGCCAGTGCCTTGCGGTTCGCGGTGAAGGGCGCGAAGCGGCGGATGTCCACGTCCCACAGGTCGCTGGGCGCCTCGCCGCCGACCGCCCATTCGGCGATCAGCCGCCCGGCGCCGCCGCTGTTGGCGATGCCGGCGGAGTTGAAGCCGGCGCAGACGAAATAGCCGCGCAGCTCGGGCGCCTCGCCGAGGATGAAGTTGCCGTCGGGGGTAAAGCTCTCCGGCCCGTTGAGCAGCATCTTCACTGGCGCCGTCTCCAGGCAGGGCGTGCGGTGCATGGCGTTCTTCATCAGCGGCTCGAACTGCTCCCAGTCCTCGTCGAGCAGCTGAAACTGGAAAGTGCTGGGGATGGGTTCCATGCGCCACGGCTTGGCCACCGGCTCGAAGCCACCCATCAGCAGCCCGCCGACCTCTTCCTTGTAGTAGATGAAGCTGTCGGGGTCGCGCATCACCGGCAGCATCGGGTGCACACCCTCGATGCGGTCGGTGACGATGTAGAAGTGTTCGGCCGGATAGAGCGGCACGTTCACGCCGGCGAGCGCGCCGAACTGGCGCGCCCACTGGCCGGCACAGTTGATCAGGGTTTCGCAGCGCACTTCGCCCTGCGTCGTGCGCACGCCGGCGACACGACCCCGCTCGACGATCACGCGGGTGACCTCCACGCCTTCCACCAGCTTGGCGCCGCGGTTGCGCGCGCCCTTGGCCAGCGACATCGTCAGGTCGGCCGGGTTGGCCTTGCCGTCGCCGGGGATCCAGATCGCGCCGTGCAGGTCGTCGGTGCGCATCAGCGGGTACAGGTCGCCGGCTTCCCCGGGTGTGATCAGCTGCACCTCGACGCCGAAGCTGCGCGCCAGCGAGGCCTGCTTGCGCAGCACCATCATGCGCTCGGGCGTGCTCGCCACGTTGACGCTGCCGCATTCTTTCCAGCCGGTGGCCAGGCCGGTCTCGGCCTCGAGCGTGGCATACAGCTCGATGCCGTACTTGCTCATGCGCGTCATGTTGCGGTTGGGCCGCATCTGCCCCACCAGGCCTGCCGCATGCCAGGTGGTGCCGCAGGTCAGCCGCCCCTGCTCGAGCAGCAGCACGTCGCTGATGCCGAGCCTGGCCAGGTGGTACGCCGTCGAACAGCCGGCGATACCACCGCCGACGATGAGGAAGCGGGCTTGGGTGGGCAGGGTCATGGCCTGGCAGCGTACCTCAGCTTCCGGGCGCTTCGGCCAGCGATGGCCATGCGTGCGAACACGGCTGGCATGGCACCGCAACCGGGCCCATGATCGTGCCCTGCCCTGCCTTCGTGCCCAGGCGACGACGTGCCCCCGGCCCCGCGCCCTGAACAACCCGATGACCCGCAACCCTGGGCGCCCAGACGGCCACTATTCGACGAGTTCGATCATGCGAAAGCCCACCCGCACCAGCCCGCGCCGTTGCAGGCGCGCCAGCGCAGCGTTCAGGGTCTGGCGCGACACGCCGACCATGCTGGCCAGGTGCGCCTGAGACAGCCGGATCCGCGGCACTGGAGAGCCGTGCTCACGCTCGACCTGCGCCACCGCCTGCAAGCGCGTGTAGACCCACTCGTCGCGCGTCAGCCCCTGCGCGTCGGCGTAGGCGCGGAATGCCGTGGCAAAGCGCTCGGCCAGCAGCACCGCGAAGTGGGCGAGCCAGCGCGGCTCTTCGTCGACGATGCGCTTCCAGTCTTTAGCGCTCAGGTAGAGCGCGTGCGTCGGTGCATCGGCGATCACGCTGCCGATCGAGCGGGCGCCCGACAGCAGTGGGTACTCGCCGGTCCACAGGCCCGGGCCGCCGACGTGCATCAGCACTTCGCGCTCCTCGCCGACCGCGCAAACGTGCCGCGTGCGCCCGTGGACGAGCCCGAACATCCCGCGGGGCGGGTCACCTTCGCGCAGCAGGTACTGGCCGGTGCGGAACCGGCGCAGCACCCCCAGCTGCGCGATGCGCGCCCGCAGGGCCGGCGGCAGCGACGCGAACCAGCGGCCGCGGCGCAGGACTTCGATCTCGGGAGCGTCGGGCGACACGGGCCGTGGGCGGTTATCGGATCAGGTTGCGTGAGTCTGGCGTCGGGCCGGAAGTTGTCAAAGCTGCTCAGCGCGAGGCGATGGACATTATTGATGTTGAAACACCATGCATGAATTCCGCACGAAAGCCTCGGTCGCGCTGCTTGCGCTGATGTTGAGCGCATGCGCCGCGCCGCCCACCACGGCGCCTGCCGGCACGGCCGGGGAAGTGCCGCGCATCACACCGGTGCCCTACGGATACGCCTGTGGCGATCAGATCTTCAAGGTCGCGTTCGAGGAGGGCGTGGCCTATGTCACCCTGCCCGACGGCACGATGGTGGCGCTGCCGCGGCAGCGCCCGCCCGACGGCGCCGACCCTGAGGCGCCGCGGCTGTTCAGCAACGGCCGCATGGCGTTCACGCAGGAGATCGAGGGCGGCCGTGCCGTGCGCTACGCCACGGGCCGTGCGGCCTTTCAGGAGTGCAAGCGCCTGCCGTGACGCGCGGGGCCGCTTGCGCTGCTTCCCAAGTTCAGTACCCGTTGCAACGTCAGGTGGCATGCAAGTGCTCTCCTGGTTGGCGGCTCCCTGAAATTGCCCTGGCGCGGTTCTTGGCCTGCTGGCTTATGTAGTCGCTGATGTCCGCGACCGGTATGTCGGCCAGCTTGGCCCCGTCCCGATAGACCACGCAGTTGACCAGCATTGAGCGCACTCCCGTTGTTGGTTGGCATCGATGATCTTGCCACGCGCGACCGCGTGGCCTGCGCCCGCTGGGATGGGAGCTCTTTGGCGAGTGCCAAGGCTGGGAGCAACCCAGGCCATCGTCAAGCAGGCGCTGTGGCGCTATGGCAGTCGAATCCCATACCAGCCAAGACCGACGCTGAAGGTCAGGCCGCCGGTTGCCGACCGCGTGGTGACGGCATCCAGCCCCAGCACGTCGGGAATGGCCCACAACCTGAATCCTGCGTTGCGCAGGTTGCTCGAGTCGTTGGCGCGCAAGCCTTCGACGAAGAGCAGCACGCGCTCGTCCGGCTGCCAAGCGAGGGCCAAGCGCAGGCCGTTGACGTGCTTGCCGGTGTCGAGGTTGCGCGCGGTGGCGAAGTTGGCGTAGAGGTTCCAGGCTGGCGCGAACTCCAGCCCGCTCAACCCGACCAGCGCCGCGGAGTCGGCCTTCCAGCGCTCGCCGCTTGCGCGGGCCCAGAAGACACCGCCCTGCAGACCCAGGCGAACCGTGCCCAGGGCAGTTTCCCAGGCGGCGTGGGTGGGTACCCATTTCAGACCGAGACCCAAGCCACTCACCGAGGCGCTGCCACTCTGAACGCGTAAGACTGCGGTGTCCAGTTCCAGCGTGTCGGTCAGGCCACAGGCCGGCGCCAGGATCTGTGAGCGTTCGTCGTCGATTCGTTCGCCCCAGGCCTCGATCTGGCACTCGCCTGCGGCGGAGGTGGCCGTGTCGTCCGTGGCCATGGGACGGGCAGCCTGCGCGCCATGCACTGCCAGCCCACACATCAGCGGCAGCAACCATCGAAAGCAGGCCCCACACCCGTGTTGGATCACTTAGGGACCTCTGGCGATCGCGGATTTGTTGCGCAGCATGGACTTGAGAATCCTACGTTGCCCGCATCACCGCTTCGTGAAGCCTTCGTCGAGCCCGGCTGCGCTGCGGTAGGGTCTGACGCGCTTCGACTGGCCCGGACACCGCAGCCTCGCAGGATTCAAGTCACCGCGTTCAACCTTGCAAGCCTTGACCGTGTGCCGTTGGGCTTGATTGTGGCGCGCGCTTAGCGGTGGTGGATGCATTCTGCGCGGCGGCCGAAGACACATCCGACAGCTTGCTGCGGCGCTTCCACACCAAACACGCGCCAGCGTGCTGTTCGTGACCCACAATGTCGATTCGGCCAACCGCTGCGACAAGACCATCGAGGTGCTCGTTGGCCGACTAACCGACTGACAGGCTGACAGGCTGAACGGCTGAACGGCTGAACGATCATGGCCAACGCCCTTACCGAAGGTTTCAGCACCTTCCTGCACCGCCGTCGTGCGCGGCGCCACTTCGAACGCCGGCCGCTGCTGCACACCCTGGCCGCAGCGCCCGCAGGCGCGCTCGTGGTGGGCCTGGGCCAGGAACTGTTGGCCGCAGCTCGCGACGAACCCGCCGCGGTGCTGGCGCGGCTGCAGTCGCAATCCGACGGACTGGACAGCGCCGAAGCGGCCCGTCGCCTGCTGCGCGACGGCCCGAACGAGGTGCAGCACGAGCCGCCGCTGCCCGGCTGGTTGCGCCTGTGGCACTGCTACCTCAACCCCTTCAACCTGCTGCTGACGGCGCTGGCCTTGCTGTCGTTCCTGAGCGCCGACGCCAAGGCCACCGTGGTCATTGCCGTCATGGTGGCCTTGAGCACAGGCGTGCGCTTCGTACAGGAGGGCCGCTCGCATCGGGCGGCGGAAGGCCTGCGTTCGCTGGTCAGCAACACCGCCACGGTGCTCCGGCGTACGGCTGGCGCGGCCCCCTCATCCGGGCAGTCGACCGCCACGCAGGAGATCGCGCTGCGCGAACTGGTGGCGGGCGATATCGTGGCGCTGTCGGCCGGCGACATGATCCCGGCGGATTGCCGCGTGTTGAGCGCGCGCGACCTGTTCGTGGCCGAGTCGGCCATGACCGGCGAATCGCTGCCGGTGGAGAAATTCGTACAGGCGCACTTGCACGACAGCGCCGCAACCCCGGGCAGCGGCCCGCTCGACCAGCGCAACCTGGTCTTCATGGGTACCAACGTCGTGTCCGGCACCGCCACGGCGCTGGTGGTGGCGACCGGGCCGCGCAGCTACTTCGGCACGCTGGCCGCGCACGCCGCCGCCACCGAAAGCACGCCCAATGCCTTCCAGGCCGGTGTCAACAGCGTCAGCTGGCTGTTGATTCGCTTCGCGGCCGTGATGGTGCCGATCGTCTTTGTCGTCAACGGTCTCACAAAGGGCAGCTGGCTGGAAGCCTTCCTGTTCGCGCTGTCGGTGGCCGTGGGGCTGACGCCCGAGATGCTGCCGATGATCGTCACCAGCACCCTGGCCAAGGGGGCTGTGCTGCTGTCGCGCAAGAAGGTGGTGGTCAAGCGGCTGGACGCAATCCAGAACTTCGGCGCGATGGACATCCTGTGCACCGACAAGACCGGCACGCTGACGCAGGACAAGATCGCGCTGGCACGGCATGCCGACGCCTGGGGCCAGGACACCGACGAGGTGCTGAACTTCGCCTACCTGAACAGCCACTACCAGACCGGGTTGAAGAACCTGCTGGACCACGCGGTGCTCGACCATGTGGAGCTGGCGGCCGAGCTGAAGCTGAAGGACGCCTACCGCAAGGTCGACGAGATTCCCTTCGACTTCGAACGCCGCCGCATGTCGGTGGTGGTGGCGACGCTGGTGGCAGGGCAGGACCAGCACCACGAGTTGATCTGCAAGGGCGCGGTGGAAGAGGTGCTGGCCGTGTGCACGCAGGTTCGCGCCCAGGAGCCCGCAGGGGATTGCGTAGACGCAAGCCTGGACGGCGAGCGCATCATGCCGACGCAGCCCTTGGATGCGGCGTTGCTGTCGCGCACCCAGGCCGTGACGGCGGGGCTGAACGCCGAGGGGCTGCGCGTGGTGGCCGTGGCCGTCAAGATGCTGCCGCCGGAACAAGCTACCTACTCGGTGGCCGACGAGGCCGGCATGACGCTGATCGGCTACATCGCCTTCCTCGACCCGCCCAAGGAATCGGCCGCGCCGGCGCTGAAGCAGTTGGCCGCGCACGGCATCAACGTCAAGGTGCTGACCGGCGACAATGATCTGGTCGCGCGGCAGGTTTGCCGCCAGGTCGGCTTGCCCACCGATGCCGTGTTGCTGGGATCGCAGGTCGAAGGCTTCAGCGACGAGGCGCTGAAGGCCGCGGCTGAAGAGCACTGCCTCTTCGCCAAGCTCACGCCGCTGCACAAGGAGCGCATCGTGCGTGCGCTGCGCGCCAACGGCCACGTGGTGGGTTTCATGGGCGACGGCATCAACGACGCGCCCGCACTGCGCGCGGCCGACATCGGCATCTCGGTGGACAGCGCGGTCGACATCGCCAAGGAAGCGGCCGACATCATCCTGCTTGAAAAAAGCCTGCTGGTGCTGGACGAGGGCGTGGTCGAAGGCCGCACCACCTTCTGCAACATGCTGAAGTACATCCGCATGACGGCCAGTTCTAACTTCGGCAACGTGTTTAGCGTGCTGGTGGCCAGCGCCTTCCTGCCCTTCCTGCCGATGCTGCCGCTGCAGCTGCTGGTGCAGAACCTGCTGTACGACATCGCCCAGACCGGCATCCCTTTCGACAACGTCGATGCCGAGCTGGTGACCAGGCCGCTGCAGTGGCACCCGTCCGACATCGGCCGTTTCATGCTGTTCTTCGGGCCCATCAGCTCGCTGTTCGACATCATCACCTTCGCCGTGCTGTGGTGGGTGTTCGACGCCAACAGCGTGGCCCGCCAGGGCATGTTCCAGTCGGGCTGGTTCGTCGTCGGGCTGCTGACGCAGACGCTGGTGGTGCACATGCTGCGCACGCCGAAGCTGCCCTTCGTGCACAGCCATGCCGCGGCGCCACTGATGGTGATGACGCTGCTGATCATGGCACTGGGCCTGTGGCTGCCGCTGGGCCCGCTGGCCGGCTACTTCAGGCTGCAGGCGCTGCCACCGGCCTACTACGGCTGGCTGATGGCGATTGTGCTGGGCTACTGCGCGCTGACCACCGCGATGAAGCGCCTCTATATCGGCCGCTATGGCTGGCAATAGCTGCGGCCACTACTCGCCGCCACTTTCCTCGGGTCGCGGGCCGGTTGCCGCTGGCCTGATCGCGTTGCCCTGAGCCTGTCATTCATGGCGGATCGCCATGCAGATGACGGCACGCCAGCGCCGCCCGCAACGCCACCAGCACCGCATCCGGTGCCTCGGCCATCAGGTGGTGGCCGGCGGGCACATGCACCACGCGCGCCTTCAACGCCTCCGCGAGCTCGCGCGTGGCCTGTGGCGGGGTCATCTGGTCGCGCTCGCCGACGATCAGCGTCGTCGGGCACTGCACCCGAGCCATGGCCGCCGCGCCGCCGGCATAGGCGTCGCACAAGCGGAAGTCGTGCTCGAACAGGTTCAGGTCCTTCTGGCCGTCCTG
>DASQFA010000639.1:0-4534 GCA_035633375.1 Rubrivivax sp. | reverse complement strand
GTGTAGCAGGGAGATCTCAGCATTGCCTTGGTCTGGAACGAGGAAGACATAGGCGGTTTCGTTTTCGTCGTCGGTGCCAAGCATGGCGTACTTGCAGCAGAAGCGAATGGGCTTTGACGCCCTTGCCACGGCGGCTACATGGCGCGTGTATTCGTCCACTCCGAGCGCAGTACATCCGAAGAGGAAGGTGAAGTGCGCTTGAACCCGGGCTTGTCGTGGCGCGTCGTGAGTCAGACGGAAATCGTCGATTAGCGTCGCCGCCTGCGGTGGCAGCTCCGGATAGCTGATGGTTAGAAGCCGCAGCATTCCGAGGGGTGGGTTGTGACGCCTAACCAGTCATGATTCCGAGGCACCGCCCCCGCGCATGAAAGCCCCGGAAGGGGCGCAAGATGCGAGGCGGCACATTGGGCGATTGAGGTCGCAATACGTGTGAAGGCCCGACCCCGTCGCCTAACCAGATCTCCACCGGGTTGGCTCGAACCCCAGACTGTCGCGTGGCGTGGCTCACAGCGTTGGGCCAAGTTGCAGCACGAACGGTAAAGAGGCCCGAATCGGTAACGATTCGAGGAGTCTTCCAGCCCTCGGACGATTGCGTCTTGCATTTGGCCGAATAGGTGATCGCCCTGTGTGCCGCTTGGCACTTTACCCACAGGAGCATCAACATGGAAGACCTTGGATTGCGAGCCTTGTACCGGCGCGTGGCCGGCATCGACGTGCACCGCATGTTGCATGTGGCGACGGTGTTGCTCGAGCAGCCTGACGGCTCGATGCAGCGCCAGACGCGACAGTTCGGCGGGTTTCGGCGTGACTGCCGGGAACTGGCGGCCTGGTTGGCCGAGTTGCGCATCGAACTGGTGGTGATGGAGAGCACGGGCATCTACTGGAAGAGCGTGTACGCCCACCTGGAGAACTCCGGCGTCACCGCCTGGGTGGTCAACGCCCATCGCGTCAAGCATGTGCCCGGTCGCAAGACCGATGTGGCCGACAGCGAGTGGCTGGCTGTGCTGGCGCGCTTCGGCCTGGTCAAGGCCAGCTTCATCCCGCCCAAGGACCTGCGCGAACTGCGCCTGGTCTCGCGCTACCGGCGCAAACTGGGCGCGATGCGCGCCAGCGAGATCAACCGCTTGCACAAGATCCTCGACGACGGCGGCATCAAGCTCGGCGGGGTCGTCAGCGACATCGACGGGGTGTCGGCGCGCGCCATGGTCAGCGCGCTGATCGCGGGGCAGTGCGTCGAGCAGATGGTGGGCCTGGCGCGCGGCAAGCTCAAGCAAAAGCGCGAGGAACTCGCTGCCAGCCTGGACGGCGAGCTCAGCGCCCGGCACTTGTTCGTGCTCGGACACATCGAGGCCCACATCCAGGCGTTGCAGCGTGAACTCGACGAGATCGACCGCTACATGCTCAATGCGCTGCAGCCCTACGCCTGGGCGCACGAGTTGTTGCAGACCATTCCAGGCATCGACGAAATCGCCGCAGCACTGATCCTCATCGAGATCGGCGACGACATGACGCGCTTCGGTCGCACGCAGAGCCTGGCGTGCTGGGCCGCGCTGAGCCCGGGCAACAACGAAAGTGCGGGCAAGCGCAAGTCCGGTCGCACTGCCCACGGCAATTGCGTCATCCGCAGCATCCTGTGCGAATGCGCCAATGCGGCTCGCATGACCAAGAGCACCCTGGCGGCCAAATACCGCAGCCTGATGGTGCGCAAGTCGCACAAGAAATCCATCATCGCCGTGGCGCACAAGATGATCCGCTTGATCTACATCTTGCTCAGCCGACGCCAGCCCTACATCGATCAGGGCATCGACTACGCGGCCATGAGCGCGAAGAAGAACGCGCCTCGCTGGATCAAGCAACTCAAGACGATCGGTCGCTGGCCGTCGCCAAAGCCTGCTGCCACAGCTTGATGCACCGCTGAATTCGAGGGGTCGGGCCCAGCGGTCAATTGCATCCCGCGCGAAGCCGGGAGGGTTGGTCGTGTCCGGTTGGTCAGAGGCTTTCACGGTAACGAATAGCGTTTATCTGACGCCGCGCGGATGTTGGCGGAGCGCACCGCTGGTGAACGGCGTCAGATAAACCGTGTTGGACTGAACCGCCGCTCAAACGGTGGAGAGGGGAGTGTAAGTTTCAGCACCGCCTGCTCGCATTGGCACGCCAGTGAGACCGGCGTCTTGGGCTCGGTGGGGACTCGTGTCGAGGGTGGCGGCTGCGCAAGTGGGCCGCCGCGGTGGTGATTTGGCGGCTGCGCTCAGGCCTACCGCTGCGACGGACGAAATGCCGGCCCATGGACGCGCTGGGCGGCGCGTCCGCTCTTGGAGCAGAAGACACACGCCCAGTCATGGCGGTCCGCGGCATGCGACAGCGCTTGGCACGATCTTGGTGAGTCCGGCGCGGTCGGCTGGGAGATGCTGCACAAGCTGCCAGTGGCCGAGTTTGCAATGCGCACAGCAGGTGATCTCGACGGCGGCCACGCGTCGCATGAAGGCCTGTGCGTCCTCGATGGCCTTCGGGTTGGGTGCTGGCATGGCCAGCAAGTCTCGCGCCGTGGCCAGACGATCGGCCTTGGTCGCCGGGGCCAGCAGGCCGTAGTGCCGGATGCGCTTGAAGCCGGGGGGCAATACGTGCTGCAGGAAGCGGGCGATGAACTCTTGGCCGTCCAGGGCGATGGTGCGCTTGCCGCCGGTGGCGTCGGCGCGCACGCGCAGCAGCACCTTGTCACTGGCGATGGCCACCAGTCGTTCGTTGCCGATGGCCGTGCGGTGCGTGTAGCGCGAGAGGTAGTCCAGCACCGCGGCCGGTCCGGCCAGGGCCGTCTTGGCGTAGACCACCCAGTCGTGGCGGCGAAGAAGCTGCAGCCGCTCGCGTCGTTGCTGCTCAGTCGAGGCCGGGTCGGCTGGCAGCGCACCGGCGGCGTGCGCCTGATCGAGCGCATCGAGGAACTTGCCCCGAAACACGCGCGACAAGGCATGGACAGGGAAGAGGAAGCGCTCGGATCGCGCCGGCTTGGCCCAGGCCGTCAGCACCTTGCCATCGGGCCCGGCGCTGCGCTGCAACGCCCCGCAGGCCATCAGCGCATGCACATGGGGGTGGCGCCGCAGGTCCTGCGTCCAGGTGTGCAGCACCAGGGTGAAGGCGCCGATGCCGCCCAGCCAGCGCGGGTTGGCGGCGAACTCGGTGAGTGTGGCGGCCGTGCACTGCATCAGCGTGTCGTAGACCCAACGCGCGTGCACGGCGCCCAGCGCGTTGATCTCGTGCGGCAGCGTGAACACCAGGTGGCAGTACGGCACGTCCAGCAGCTCGGCCAGCCGCGCAGCGCGCCAGGCCTCGCGCTGGCGCGTCTGGCACTGTGGGCAGTGGCGATTCCTGCACGAGTGCCATCGCCACGCTTCAGCGCCGCAGCCGTCGCAGCGCAGGAGTTCACCGCCAAGCACCGCCGTGCGGCAGCTGACGATGGCGCGCCAGACCCGGGCCACGGCCGTGCTCAGGCTGTGCGCGCGCAGATAGGCGGGCCCGAAGTGCCGCAGCACCTCGGCCAACGAGGTGGCCACCGCGGCTCAGTGGGTCGTGATCGGCGGCAGCGCGCTCAGCAGGGCCAGCGGCGCGCTGCGGGCGCCGTCAGGCACGTCCGGGCGCGTCAGGTGCAGATAGCGTGTGGTGGTGCTGACATGCTTGTGCCCGAGCCATTGCTGCAAGCTGTACAGGTCGTAGCCTGCCTCCAACAAATGGGTGGCGTAGGCGTGGCGTAGCGAGTGGATGCCGCCGCGCTTCGTGATGCCGGCATGCGCGCAGCATGCACGGTACCAGCGCTGGGCGCTTTGAACCTCCATGGGCCGCGCCGAGTCGCGTGAGGCAGCAAACAGCCACCCCGCGGGGCGGGCCAAGCGCCACCACGCACGCAACACATCCAGCACATCCGGGGCCAGCGGCACGTAGCGGTCCTTGGCGCCCTTGCCCTGCTCGACGCGAATGCACATGCGATCGACATGGCTGTCGATGTGCTCAACACGCAGATGGCACATCTCCGACAGGCGCAGCCCCGTGCCGTAGGTCACCATCAAGAAGGTGCGCGACTTCTCGCTGCGCGTCGCAGCAAACAGTTGCGCAAGTTCCGCGCGAGACAAGATCTCCGGCAACCGCTGCGGGGCCCGGGCCAGTGGAATCTGGAAGGCCCCTGCGTCCAGCCCCAGCACGGTGCCGTACAGGAAGCGGTACGCGCAGCCGTATTGGTTGACGCTGGAACGTGCGAGGTGTCGCTCGCGCAGCAGATGCAGCAGGTACTGCTGTACCTCCTGTGCCGTCAGCCTGTCCGGGCCGCGTCCGTAGTGCCGGGCAAGCCGCGAAACGGCTTCAATGTAGCTCTCCTGAGTACGGTCTGCCAAGCCGCGCAGGATCAGCGCGTCGAGCATGCGTTGGCGTAGTGGCGTCATCACCATCCCCTCGATCGAAGCGCGGGCACATGCCCGCGTCGGTCAAGGTACGACGATCAATCGCTGCCGTCTTCTTCGAGTTCCAATCACCGCGTCAGCGGTTTAGT
>DASQFA010000638.1:0-4378 GCA_035633375.1 Rubrivivax sp. | reverse complement strand
AGAAGGGTTGCAGATACCGCACAAGATACCCCACCTCAACTCACCCACTGGGTGATGCGCCGTCAGCATCAACCCTGAGCGATTCGCCAGTCAGATCAACGACTTGGCCGCCGCAGCGCGCGGCGATGTCACGGATTCAGGGTAGCGGTAGATGTGGAAGGTGTGCATGGTGGCCATCAGGGCAGCAGCGGGCGGGGATAGCGGTCGGCGCGGTCGACCAGGCTCAGCATCTCATCGGCCGCTCGCAGCGTCACCGGGTGCGGGGTACAGCCCGTTCGCGGTGAGATGTAGGCCGCCATGCCTCGCGCCAGCGCCAGTTGTCGATCCGGTGCCTCGGCCAGCAGCGCGATGACCAGGTTCTCCAGCGCGATCACCCTGATGCGCAGTTGCACCAACTCCGCATTCGTCAACGGCGGCGTCGAGTTCGCCTCGGGTTCAAGCTTGCATGTCGCTGTCAATGGGCTGGTCATGGTCATCGTGAACGAACGCCGTTGTCCCATGGGCATAGCCTGCGTTCAAGCTGCCTGCGGCGTCTGTACGCCAGCGCACTGAAGAAGCACGTCCGAATCCACAGGCCGAGCGGTCCGGGTCTGGGCGCCGTGTTCAAGCACTTCCTCACCAAGGACACCATCTGGCTGGGGCCCTGGGCGCGACGGTTCTCACCTGGGGCCACCGCGGCGGCATCACGCTGCGGGACCTGATCGGCATGCGTTTGCGTGTCTTTCTGCCCGTGTTCGTGCCGTTGCTGGTGGGTGCGCTCTTCCTGTTCGAGCGCTGGACTGGATGAGATTCACGCGCACGGCCCGGATGCCCAGGTACCCCCAGGGGCGGGGGCGGGGGTCGGTGGACGCCACCCGTGCGCGTGCGCAGAGGCCTGTCGCGCGGCAGGCTCATGGCGGGTGCTCCGCGGCACGGTCCTGACCCAGCACGATGCGCGCGCCGCGCTGGTAGGTCCAGTAGGCCAGCGCCCAGTTCAGCGGCACGCTCACGCGGTTGCGAAAGCCGATCAGGAAGAACACGTGCGCGGTCAGCCAGAACCACCAGGCCAGCAGGCCCTTCAAGCCCGGCGCATGCGCGGCCCATTCGTCGTGGCCGAAGTAGGCGTGGGTGGCGCCGCCCACAGCCGCATTGACGCAGTGCACGAGAACCCGCGGTGGGCTGTCGTGCGCAATCTCGGCAAAGTGGTCTTACGCCAGCCGCGGCCTCTAAGACGCTGATTCATGATCCAATTGGATTCCAGGTGGAATCCAGGTGGATGATATGAAGAGCAGTAGCGCAGCAGTCGAACACCGGCAACGTACGGGCGAGACGGAGAAGATGACGGTCAATGTCGGCGTGGTCGATCTGGGCCACGTCGACCTCCTGGTCCAGGAAGGCTTCTATTCGAACCGCTCGGATCTCATGCGAACGGCACTTCGAAACCAGCTTGCGTTGCATGCCGACACGGTCAAGCAGACCGTGGCGCGCCGAACCCTCTCGGTCGGCCTTCAGCACTACAGCCGTGCCGACCTCGAGACAGTGGTGGCTGCAGGCCAGCGGCTGCAGGTCCAGGTCGTCGGACTCGCCCGCATTGCCGACGACGTGACACCTGAGCTGGCGCGCGCCGCCATCGAATCGGTAACCGTGCTGGGCGCGTTCCAGGCGAGCCCAGCGGTGCGACGGGCCCTGGCCGATCGCATCCATTGAACCGCCACTCAATCAACAGAAAGAACATCATGAAGAACCCCTTCAACGCCCGAGCCCCGGCCTTCGATGCCGACGCGATCAACGCGACGATTCAACGAGCGCTCGCGTCCGCGGGAATCGACACCACGGCAGGCCCGATGCACGACGTGACAGAAACCATCCGGCGCGCGTTGGCCGCGGGGCGCCTTGCCGAGGCAGCCCCGAGCTTCGACAGCGAATCCGTCATCGATGTCACAGCACGCGTCGTCCCCGCGGGCGAAGACGCAGACGCAGCATGGGGCCGCGAGCCATCGAACAGTGAAGCGCAGCAAGCGCCCGGCAGCTTCGAGGCGCACGAGTTCAGCAACCACGCCGGCAGCCGGGGATACAAGGTCTATCTTCCGGCGGCGAAGTCCGATGCGCCGCGCGCGATGATCGTGATGCTGCATGGCTGTACCCAGTCCGCAGACGACTTCGCGGCGGGGACCCAGATGAATCGCCTCGCGGACGAGCACGGCTTCCTGGTCGTGTATCCCGAGCAAGCCGCTCATGCGAACGCGTCGAAGTGCTGGAACTGGTTCAAGCCACAGGACCAGCTGCGCGGCGCCGGTGAGCCTTCGCTGATCGCTGGCATTGTGAGCGAGGTGGCGCGAAGGCACGCAGCCGACCCGCATCGAATCTTTGTTGCCGGGCTGTCCGCCGGAGCGGCGATGGCTGTGGTGCTCGGCGAGACCTACCCGGAATTGTTCGCCGGCGTCGGTGCTCATTCCGGCCTCCCGTATGGCAGTGCGCACGACATCCCATCGGCCCTGGTCGCGATGAAAGGGGGGCGCAGCGGCATGCCGGGGCTGAAATGCGTACCCGGTGTTGCCGGAACGCCGCGCAGGAAAGCCGTGCAGGCGGTGCCGGTCATCGTGTTCCACGGCGATCGAGACCACACCGTGCAGCAGACAAACGGCGCACATATCGTGCAGCAGGCACGGGACGCGCACGGCGCACGAGCGGGGGACGCGGGACTGCGTGTCAGCACGCAGGCCGGCGTGACGTCGGGCGGCCGGCGTTACAGCCGCACGGTCCACGTCGACACCGAGGGGCAGGCCCGGATCGAAAGCTGGATATTGCATGGTGCGGGACACGCCTGGTCGGGAGGCCACGCGAGTGGTTCATTTACCGACGGCACCGGCCCGGATGCTTCCGCGGAATTGGTGCGATTCTTCATAGCGCTGCCACGTGCCGGCTGTGCATGAGCACTGGGCGGAGAAAATTGCTCAGCCAGGCGCCCAAATGGACGAAGAAAGGCCGCTCCCTGTCCAATGGGCGCTGCAGCGCAGCGACGATCCGAGCAGAAGCTCCCACCCCGCGCGGCCACCTGAGCCTGGCTCAGCTCAAGGTCATGTCGGCTAACGAGCCATGCCGCAGCGCGGCACAGGGGGCACGTCTTGCGCAGCCATGGTTGCGGTGCCGATCAGGCCATCCGCGCACCGCCACTCAGACCGCGCGCCGCGCTGCGGCTATGCTCCAACTCCAAGCGTCTTGAGCGCAGCCGTCAGCGTCTGCTTGCAGCCCCAGTAGTTCTGCCACGGGTCGACCGACTGGAACGACAGGTGCTCGCGCGCCGTGCGCACGGTCCACTGGTCGCTGCGCTTCAGCGCAGCCAGGTCGTCCCAGTCGATCGGCATCGACACGCCCAGCCCGGGCCGTGAACGCGCCGAGAACGCGGCCGCGGTGGTGGCGCCGTGGGTGTTGCGCAGGTAGTCGACGAAAAGCTTGCCCACGCGGTTGGCCGCACCCATCTTGGCCGTGAAGCGCTGCGGGATCACGCGCGCAAGCTGCTGCACCACGGCCTGCGCGAAGGCCTTCACCGTGTCCCAGTCGTCACCAGGCGTCAGCGGCACCACCACGTGCAGGCCCTTGCCGCCGCTGGTCTTCAGCCAGCTCTGCAGCCCCAGTTCCTGCAGCAGGCCGCGCACCAGCGTCGCAGCTTCCTGCACACGCTCCCAGTGTTCACCTTCGCCGGGGTCGAGGTCGAAGATCACGCGGTCGGGCTGGTCGATCTTGCGCACCAGCGCGTTCCAGGTGTGAAACTCGATCACGTTCATCTGCGCCGCGCCGACCAGCGCTTTCGTCGTCAGCACCTCGAGCAGCGAGGCGTGCCCGGGCCACAACGCGGCGTCGAGCTGCTTGATGCCGGTGATCTGCAGCGACTCGATGTGCTTCTGGAAGAACAGTTCGCCGCCCACGCCGCTGGGCCCGCGCACCAGCGAACATGGGCGGCCCTTCAGATGCGGCAGCATCCATTCGGCCACTGATTCGTAGTAGCGCACCAGCTCGAGCTTGGTGATGCCCGTGCTGGCGTCGATGATGCGTTCGGGGTGGGAGACCTTGATGCCGCCGACGAGGCTGCTGCCCGCCTGCACCAGTGCCGGGCCCTGCGGCATTACGCCGCTTTCGCGCTTCACGCTCTGGGCCTCCTTGTCGATGCGCAGGCCCAGATACTTGGCGTGCCGGATCTGGCTGTCAGGCGTCCACTCGGCGAACTCGATCTCGGCCACCAGCGTCGGCTTCACGAAACGTTGCGCCCCCGGGTTGCGCACGGCCCAGCGGTGCGGGTGCAGCGGCTTGGTGCCGAAGGGCGACGTGGCGACCTCGATCTTCTTCAACTGCGTCTTCAGCTTGGCCGCAGTGGCCGCGTTCCACCCGGTGCCGACGTTGC
>DASQFA010000637.1:0-5461 GCA_035633375.1 Rubrivivax sp. | reverse complement strand
CGGCGAGTTGCTGCACGTGTCGCACGTGCTGCAGGTCATGGCCGAGCAGGGGCTGGAGGGGCTGGACACCGAGAACCTGCGGCCGCACTACGCGCGCACGCTGTGGTGCTGGTCCGACGCGCTGGAGGCCCAGCTCGAGCGTGCGCGCGACATCACCGGCGACAAGGTGGTGCGCGCCTATCGGCTGTACCTGGCCGGCAGCGCCATGAGCTTCGAGCACGGCTGGCTGTCGCTGCACCAGACGCTGGCGTCCAGGCCCAGCGGCGATGCCTCGGCCGGGGCCCTGCGCGGCGCACAATCGGCCTATCCATTCAACCGCGACTACATGTATCGCCCGGATGGGCGGTGAAGGTCAGCCCAAGCAGGCTTGATTGGGCGCCCGGGGTGGTTCGCCTGGGCACCGGATGCATCACGGCTTGGCCGGCTTGGACAGTCCAACTTGGTCAAATCGGGCAACTTGGGCAAGTTGACTACAATTTTTCGATGTCACAGCCGCGTTCACTGACCGCGTCGGAAGCCAAGGGAAATCTTGGACAGGTTCTGGGCACGCTGGTCAGCGAAGGGCCCGTCGAGATCACCCGCAACGGCCGCCTGGTGGCCGTCATTTCTGCGCCGCCGCAGCAAACACGCCGATGGCGCTGAGCAAGACAAGACGGCCCACGCCGGCGTATCGCTGCGCCAGCGTGTGTGGCCGGTGATCGACATGCTCGAGCGCGCACAGGGCGCCGGGCAGCCGATCGTCTGGGGCGTGTAGTGCCGCACCGGGCGCGGCACTCCGAGAAGCGTCGCAAGTGCCGCCGAACTTGCCGCTGGCCGAGCCCACACGCGTGCTGGTCATCCGCCACGGGCAGACCGCCTGGAACGCGGACGCGCGCATCAGGGCCACACCGACATCGGGCTCGACGCCGTGGGCGCATGGCAGGACATCATTTCAGCCTTCGTCCCACCTGCCGAGCTGACTTGTCGGCGCGCGGTTCAGTCGGCAGTGAGCGATTGAATTCGACGCTGGAATTCGTGGTTGCTGCGATTCTTGGCGCGATCGTCGATCTCGACCTGGTTTCGCCCGTCCGGTGGACCGCGAGTTCACCTCGCGGCGGGTCACGAGCGTGCCGCCAATCCGCCTGCGGCCCTCGGCAAGGAGATTCAGTACGTAAATACCTGTATAATGTAATTATCGTACTGAATTGTCGGCACGCCCGCGAAGTGGGTCGCGGCATGCTGTTTCGGCAGATCCGCCCGACACCATTTATTCAGTACGTTGCTGCCAATAAAGCGTCACTAACGTACTGAGAAAACTCTATGGTTGACTCTGCCAGGACTCTTGGCTTTTCGGATGAGGCCGAAGCTCGAGACCGCTGCCAGTTGCAGTTCCTGGCGCAACTCATGCGTCAGGGCGCGGACCGTTTCGTGCTGAAGGGCGGCATGGCCATGCGTGCCCTTTATGGCAGCGCTCGTCTGACCAAAGACATCGACTTCGACTGCGAAGACCGTGTGTCGGCCCAGTCGATGAAGGCTCAGATGCCCAAAGCGTTGGAGCAGGCCGCGCGCGCAGCAGGGTTGGTGGGCATCAAGGTCACACAGACGAAGGCGGGTGATCTGGCCAGCAAATGGCGGCTGGACGCGCAGCTCAAAGGTGAGCGCCCCATGACCTTCGATGTCGAAGTATCGAGGCGTGGGATTCCCGGTGACGGGTACGTCACGACAAAGACCGTGCAGGCCCCTTACGAGTACCGGATCTCGCCTTTCGTGGTGCGCGTCTACACCCCCGTCGCGATGGCGGCCGGCAAGGTCGATGCATTGCTGAGCGACAACCGCAGCGTGCCTCGCGATGTCTACGACCTCTACGACTTCGTGCAGCAGGGCGTGGATCCCGCGCCATTGTGGATCGCGCATTTGCCGCGAGAAGTTCTGCAGCGCAAGCGGGATGCCGTCTGGGCCAAGATCGATGGCATCAAGTTCGACCAGGCCTTCGATGAACTGCTGCCATACATCCCGCCAGGCCTTCGGGAGACCATTGACGAACCACGCTGGGAAGGCATGCGCACCGACGTGGCCGCGCATGTGGAAAAGTGGCTTGAAGTGGCCATTGCCCAAGCCAAACCTGCACAGGAGATGGGCCGTGATCCGCAATCCGATGCCGACCTTGCTGGGCGCTGACGCGCCGCGAGTCCTGACCGTGCCCATGCTGGCAGCGGCGTTGTCCGACGGTCGCTCGTTGCCCGCACGCGGCACTTTGTTCAATTGGTTGCGCGCCCAGCGCAAGAGCGGGGTGCTGCGGCCGGTCACGCGAGGGCTGTACCTCAACCAGTTGGCGCAGCCGCGACCACAGGCGGCCGAAGCCGCAGCCTATGTGCGTACCGGCGCGGTGGTCAGCCTGCAGACAGTGCTGGGTGATGCCTTCGTCTCGAACAACTATTCGGACATCGTGACCTGTGTGGTGCCCATCCGCGACGGCGTGGCACCGTCGAGCCGGCCGGTCAAGGCCGCGCGCATCGAGTTCCGCTTCCATGCCATGCCCATTCAATTCTTGGATGAGCGCGCCGGCGCGCTGGAGGATAGGCTCGATCTCGATGTCGTCTATGCGCGCGCCACGCCGGAGAAAGCCTTGCTCGACTGGATCTACTTGGGCGCGTCGCCGCGCACCAAGCTGTCCGGGCCGCCGCTCGACATCGAGCTCGACAAGCTGAATATGCCGAGGTTGCGACGGCTGGCGAAAGCGATGGGCTTGGGCACAGCCATCGCGGGCTACTTGTCACGCAAGACCACCTACGACAACGACCCCGACGTGCAAGCCAACGCGTCCACGACAGGGTGAGCGTGGATCTCGTTCTGTATTCCCGGGTGGCGAACCGCTGCACGTGGCGCACGTGCTGCAGGTCATGGCCGAGCAGGGGCTCGAAGGCCTGGACACCGAGAACCTGCGCCCGCACTGCGCGCGCCAGATCACCGGCGACAAGGTGGTGCGCGCCTATCGGCTGTATCTGGCCGGCAGCGCGATGAGCTTCGAGCACGGCTGGCTGTCGCTGCACCAGACGCTGGCCGCGCGGCCGACGGGGCGGGTCGAAGCGGGCGCGCTGCGCGGCGCACAATCGACATACCCGTTCAACCGCGAGTACATCTACCGATGATCTACAAGTTCAAATCCAAGGCCAGCGGCGACGTCATCATGCTCGGGCCCAACGGCGACCAGATGCTGAGCATCATCGGCCGCGAGCCCAGCGCCAAGGGCATCATCGAGGTCGATCACATGGCCGCGGCCATCGACGCGCTGCAGGCTGCGGTGCTGGCCGAAGAAGCGCAGCCCGACGCCACGGAAGACGCCGGCGGCGACCCGCCGGCGCGCCCGGGCATCACGCTGCGCCAGCGCCTGTGGCCGGTGATCGACATGCTCAAGCGAGCACTGGACGCCAGGCAGCCGGTGGTGTGGGGCGTCTGATCGCCCGATGGGCGAAGCGACGCGCATCTTGGCCATCCGCCACGGCCAGACCGCCTGGAACGCGGACAGCCGCATCCAGGGGCACACCGACATCGCGCTCGACGTGGTGGGGCGGTGGCAGGCCGAAAGGCTGGCGGTGGCGCTGGCCGGACAGGGCATCCACGCCATCTACAGCAGCGACCTGGCGCGCGCGCGACAGACGGCCGCGCCTCTGGCCGCGCTGACGGGCTTGCCGGTGCACACCGACATCGGCCTGCGCGAGCGCGCCTTCGGCGAATTTGAAGGGCTGAGCTTCGCGCAGATCGAGCAGCGCTGGCCCGAGCAGTCGGCGCGCTGGCGCCGCCGCGACCCGGAGTTCGGCGCGCGTGGCGGCGAGGTGCTGCGCGCCTTTCGCGAGCGCGCGGTGGCTGCTGTCACGCGGCTGGCGCTGGCACACCGCGGCCAGTGCATCGCGCTGGTCACGCACGGCGGCGTGCTCGACCTGCTGTACCGCCAGGCCACGCGCGTGGCGCTGGATGCGCCGCGCAGCTGGCAGGTGGCGAATGCCAGCATCAACCGCCTGCTGCATTCAGCCGAGGGCATGATGCTGGTCGGCTGGGCCGACGTCGGGCATCTGGATAGGGCGCGCGACGACCCGCCATAGTGACCCAACGGGCCGCCACGCTCAGCGGCGGATCTCGATCCAGGAGTTCTTCGATGGATTGATCGGCGACCCCGCTGTAATGTCACGCGACCACGGTTTGCCATCGCCGTCCTGACCGGCACCGACGATCTTCTGTTTGCCGGTCAACAGTGCCGTCACGCCCGAGGAGTTCGACTTGTCCGACAGCAGCGTGCCGATGAAGTCAGTGCCGGCGAACTTCTTGCCGCTGAGCACGTCGACGACATACAGGTAGGAACTGGCTTCGCAGCTGCTGCCGCTGTTGCTGTTGCTGACGAAGGCCAGGCCGCCGTAAGCGATGGTCGGGCGGGTGTTGATCTGCTCCTTGGCCGGCAGGTCGATGTACCAGCCGCGATTGGTCGTCCAATTGATGTTGGGGCCAGTCAGAGTGTCCAGATTCGGCGTGGCACCGCGCACGTAGGTCTGTTTGGCGAGCGTCGTGCGCGGGGTGGCCAAAGGCAGCAGCGTGGCGTCATCGGCGATCGCATAGATCGATTGCACGTTGGTGCTGAGGAAGTCGCCGATGTCGAGCAGGCGCCCGGTGCCGATCATGACCACGCGTTGGCTCGTCTCCTTGTGCCACAGCAGTTCGGGTGCCGCGGTGATCGGCTGCGCCGCCCCTGGGTTGCCCGGGCCTGTCAGCGTGGCCAACAGCTTGGGTGTGGGCGTGGCGCTCGGGTCGCTCAGGTCGAAGCGCCAGACATTTCCAAGCAGGTCGCCGCCATAGGCGTAACGCACCGTGCCCGTGGGCGGCTCGGCGAATGCGGTGACATGCGCCAGGCCCGAATCGCTGGTGCTGGCCGTCGTGGTGAATGTCTTGATGACGTCGCCGGTGTCGGCATTGAGCATCCACAACCGGCCCGGGCCGTCGTCGGCGTTGTTGTAGCCCGAGGTCAGCAGCACCACATAACCGTTGTTCTCGGACTTCACGATCACCGGGCGACCCAGCGTCTGGCCCACCTTGTTGGCGTCGGCGGCGCTGGGGAACTCCCACTTCAGCTTGCCCGCCAAGCCGGCGTCGTTCAGGCCACGCGGGTTGCTGACGTCGAGCGCAAAGTAACCCCGCCCGGCCACGCCCATGCCCGCGACCAGCAGCGTGCCTGCGGCGCTGAACTTGCCCAGCACTGGCGAGCCGTCGTACTGGGTCTGGAAGGTGTAGCCGCGCTCGCTGGTCTTGCCGATGTTAGCCAGCACCTTGCTGGGCACAAAGGCCCACAGCTCGTTGCCCGGGTTGCCGGCGCTGGTGTCAAAGGCGTGCAGCATGCCTTCGCCGGAGGCGACGTAGACCACGCCCTCGTCGCGCGCGACCACCGGCTCGGAGTTGATGATCGCGCCGATCAGGCTGGTGCGCGGGCGAAAGTCGG
>DASQFA010000636.1:0-24936 GCA_035633375.1 Rubrivivax sp. | reverse complement strand
GCCATCGCCAACCTGGAGCGTGCGGGTGACGAGGCGGCGCGCATCGCCCGCACCGTACACCGTCTGATCGATACCGGCGTGTCGAGCCGTCTGCGTCTGCCGCTGGTCGACTTGCAGTACGAGTCCAACCTGGCCGTGGCGCAACTGCGCAAGGCGCTCGACGCATTTGCGCGGCTGGATACCGTGAAGGCGCTCGAGGTGCTCAAGTCCGATAACCAGATCGACCAGGAGTTCGACGGGCTGATCCGCAAACTCATCACCTACATGATGGAAGATCCGCGCACCATTTCGGCAAGCATCGACATGGTGTTCGTGGCCAAGGCCATCGAGCGCGTGGGCGACCACGCCAAGAACCTGGCCGAGGCGGTGATCTATGTCGTCAAGGGCACCGACGTGCGCCACAACCCGGTCGATTCGGTCGAGTCGATGATGATGCGTTAGTCGGCAGTAGCACAGGCATGGCGCGAATTCTTGTCGTGGAGGATGAAACGGCGATTGCCGAGCTGATCGCCATCAACCTGCGCCATGCGAGCCACGAGGTGACCTTGGCTGCCGATGCGCAGCAGGCGCAGTTCGAGGTGGATGCCGTGCTGCCCGACCTGGTGGTGCTCGACTGGATGTTGCCCGGCCAATCGGGTCTGGCACTGGCGCGGCATTGGCGCAGCGCTGCCAGGACTCGCTTGATGCCGATCATCATGCTCACGGCCCGGTCTGAAGAGGCCGACAAGATCGCCGGCCTCGACGCGGGTGCCGATGACTATCTGGCCAAGCCGTTCTCGACCAACGAGCTGATGGCGCGCATTCGCGCGGTGCTGCGACGCAAGGCACCCGAGTCCCTGGACACCGCCGTGGACGTGGGCGAACTGCGGCTGGACCCGTCTACGCGGCGTGTCGTGCGCCGCAGCGGCGGCGCCACTCAGGAGGTTCGAATCGGGCCGACCGAGTTTCGCCTGCTGCACTTCCTGATGACCCACCCCGAGCGTGTGCACAGCCGCTCGCAACTTCTCGACCGGGTCTGGGGCGACCACGTCTTCATCGAAGAGCGCACGGTGGATGTGCATGTCAAGCGCCTGCGCGACGCTTTGGCCGTCGTGCAATGTGCGCACCTCGTCGAAACCGTGCGTGGCGCGGGCTACCGCATCAGCGAGCAGGCTTCTGCCACCTCGATCTGAGCCGCTGAACCCGGCATGAACAACAGGCTGCTGCGGCTCTGGGCTGTGGGCGCCACCCTTCTGCTCTGCGTCGGCGCCGGATGGATCGTCGCGGTGCTGACAGGTTTGCCGCTGGCCGGCTTGTTGTGCAGTGCTGCACTGGGTCTGGGCACGATGCTGCTGGCCGACTCGATGAAGGGCGCGAGGATGCTCGCCTGGTTGCGCGCCGATGCCGAGGGCGCAGCGCCGGACGATGTCGGCACCTGGGGTGAGATCGGTCACCAGGTCGAAAGGGCCTTGCTGCGCCGCGAACAGCAAACGCAGGCGGAGCAACAGCGCCTGACGCAGTTCCTTGCTGCGGTGGAAGCCTCGCCCATCGGCGTGCTGCTGCTCGACGCCCACCACCAGATCAGCTGGTGCAGCCGCGTGGCGGCCGACCACCTGGGGCTGGATCCGAAGCGCGATCTGGGTCAGCCGGTGACCAACCTGGTGCGCGCGCCAGCCTTCGTGGAGCACATGCTCACAGGGTCTGCGGAGCAGCCGGTGAGCTTCCCTGGACCGAGTGGCATCCGCCTGTCGGCCCTGGTGCAAAGCTACGGCGAAGGGCTGAAGCTGGTGCTGACCCAGGACATCACCGAGCGCGAACGCGCGGAACTGATGCGCCGCAGTTTTGTTGCCAACGTATCGCACGAGATCCGCACCCCGCTGACGGTACTGGCCGGTTTTGTAGAAACCATGAGCGCCCTGCCGTTGAGCGAAGCCGAGCGCAAGCGTGTGCTGGTGTTGATGTCTGCGCAGGCGCAACGCATGCAGACCCTGGTGGCCGATCTCCTGACCCTGGCGCAACTCGAAGGCAGCCCGCGCCCGCCGGCCGACCGCTGGGCGAATGTCGGCGAACTGATGCAGCGCGTGAAGGCCGATGCGGTGTCGTTGTCAGGCGGCCGCCACGAGCTGCACTTCGAAGGCGGCGAGGGCGCGCAGATTGCCGGCAACGAAGCCGAGTTGCACAGTGCCTTGGGCAACCTGGTGGTGAATGCCGTGCGCTACACCCCGCCGGGCGGTCGCATCGACGTGCTGTGGACTTCGCTCGGCGATGGCGGGGCCGCATGGTGTGTGCGCGACACCGGCATCGGCATTGCGCGCGAACACCTACCACGCCTGACCGAGCGCTTCTATCGCGTCGACGGCAGCCGTTCACGCGACACCGGCGGTACCGGCCTGGGCCTGTCCATCGTCAAGCACGTGGTGCAGCGTCACGGTGGCGACATCGAGGTGCAGAGTGAACCCGGCAAGGGCTCCAGCTTCCGCTTGCTGCTGCCGGCCGCACGTGTGCGCCACATCTTGCCGAGCGCAGCGCCTGCCACCGGCATCGAGGCCACGCACTGAGCCTCGGCGCAGGCGGACCCTGCAGCCTGTGTATGGGGCGCGAGCCTTCGTTCAGCACTCGCGAGTGCGAGGGCACTTGCTCGGTGCGAACTCAGCCCGACGCGTTGCGGCGATAGACCGATGTCAGATTGTCGCGGTCAGTGGGCCGGCGCACGCGAGCCACGCGCGTCCAACCCTGTGGCGCCGGACTGGCCTTGTCAACCGGTTCCACCCTGACGAGATAGTCGCATCGCGTCTGCGCCGCACCGTAGCGTGCGTCGACGCGGTACGGCCCGAAGTACTCCAGCGCGGCAATCAGCGACAAGGCCTGATTGGGTGCGGCAATGCATTCCTGCGCCGGCACGTGCTGGGACAGGCGCTCGACGAGGGGGCGGTTGCTGCGCGCATAGTCGAGCATGGGCAGGCCCAGCGTCATCAGCAGCAACCAGCACAGGGTCACGCCGCCGGCGGGAAGCACCAGGCTCTTCCACAGCGCCTCGCGGTGACGCCCGGTGCGCCAGCGCACCAGCCAGACCCAGCACGCCGTGCCGAGCAATGCGAGTGCCAGCGCCAGCCCGGAAAACTGCGGCACGAAGCCCGGCCCCAGGCGTTGAATGTTGGCTGCAGGCTTGGCCGGCAGGCCTGTCTGCACCGACATGTAGATGACCCATAGTGCGCCGGCGCACAGCGTGAACAGGATGATCGAGAACCAGTCGATGGCTGCGGTGGTGCTGCGGTTCAGTGTCGGCAGCGCGAAGGCGGCCAGCACCGCAAGGCCGGGCAGGCCGAGCAGCAGGGCCCGCTCCGAGGCGCCCATGCCGATGGTGCTGAGCAGGGCCACGACCACCGTGAGCAACGGCACCGACACATGTCGGTGCTGAAGAAACCCGCGCCACCGCCACAGAGTCCAAAGCGCCAGCAGCCAGGACGGCCACATGAACCACAGCCACAATCGTCCGATCTGAATCAGTTGTTTGGCGTCGAAGCGCATGTCGACGCGCCAAGCCCAGACGCCCATCCACCCGGCGAGGATTGCACTGGCCAGTGTGGCCAGGATCACCCAGGGCGTATGCGCACGCACTTGCGCGTAGCTCGATCGGGCACACACCAGCGCACCTGCGGCGCCGATGGCTGCGCCCATGGCCGGCGCACCGCTTCCTGATACCACGACGAGCGCGCCGAAAGCCGCCGCGCGCACCTGCCAGACGCGGTAGGGCGCTGCCGCCAGGGACCACAGAAACAAGCTGACCCCGAAGAGCTGTGCCAGTTCGGGTGTGGTTTCGTGGCCCAGTTGCAGCAGTCCCAGGCTGGCAATCAGCGCCAACACCGCGGCGTCGGCGATCGCGCGCGCGTAGTCCACAGTTTCTGCTTCGCCGCCGAAGGCAAGAGTCACCGGTTGGGCCGCGTCGGTGCGGGCCAGCTGGAAGCAGGTGTACCAGGTCAGTGCCAGCACCAGTGCCAACAGGATCGCGAAGGGCACGCGCGCGGCGATTGCCGGTTCCACCCAGGAAGACATGGCGTAGATGAAAACCGATCCAAGCCAATGCGGCAACAGAGCGGCTTCCGCCGGGATCCCGCCGAGCGACGGCACCCACCCATTGCCGCGGCCTTGCGCCAGGCTGAGCATGTAGCCGAAAGCCGTGATGTCCGCATTGCGCCAAGGGTCGCGACCCAACACGCCGGGCAGCACATAGGCCGCGCACAACAGCAGCAAGGCTGGCCGCGGCAAGGGCCGCACGGCGCGCCACGTCACCAAGGCAGGGGTGGGTGCACTCATCGCTACATCATGCCCGAGCGCTTGTCGGCATTAGAAGGCTGTCGGACTTGGGACCGCCGGCTGCAATTCGGCCGCAGCAGTCCACTCTTTCGCCAGCTTCTTGTCCCATTGGTCTAGCCATGAGCCTGCGAACGCGGCAAGAACCGTCCTCGCTGGAGTCAAATTTCGCTTCGACGCCCCAAGCCCGACGGACTCCTGGGCACCGCGAATGGTGCGCCCACAAAAAAGGCAGCCTCGGCTGCCTTCGGGTGGGATTCACACCGCTCACTTCTTCATGCCGACGCGAGCGAACTTGTTGCGGAACTTCTCGACACGGCCGCCCAGGCTGTCGACGCTTTTCTGCGTGCCGGTATAGAACGGGTGGGTTTCGCTGGTGGTCTCGAGCTTCACCAGCGGAAGTTCGCGGCCGTCGTCCATCTTCACCTTTTCCTTCGTGGTCAGGCAGGAGCGTGTGACGAACTTGAAGCCGTTGGACAGGTCCACGAAGCAGACTTCGCGGTACTCGGGGTGGATGCCTTCTTTCATGGGAAACCTTTGCGCTGTGCTTTTCACATGGGTGGCAGCCACGCCGAACAATTCGGCGCACTTGCCATGTGCGGACAACGGCGAATTCTAGCCTAGCCGCCGCGACGCATCATGTCGAAGAAGTCGTGGTTGGTCTTGGTGGCCTTCATCTTCTCGAGGATGAACTCCATCGCCTCGATCTCGTCCATCGGATACAGCAACTTGCGCAGGATCCAGGTCTTCTGCAGGATCTCGGGCTTAAGCAGCAGCTCTTCACGGCGCGTGCCGCTCTTGTTGAGCAGGATCGACGGGTAGACGCGCTTTTCGGACATGCGCCGGTCGAGATAGATCTCGCAGTTGCCGGTGCCCTTGAACTCTTCGTAGATGACCTCGTCCATGCGGCTGCCGGTGTCGATCAGCGCGGTGCCGATGATGGTCAGCGAGCCGCCTTCCTCGATGTTGCGCGCCGCACCGAAGAAACGCTTCGGGCGCTGCAGCGCGTTGGCGTCGACACCGCCGGTGAGCACCTTGCCGGACGAGGGCAGCACGTTGTTGTAGGCGCGCGCCAGCCGCGTGATCGAATCCAGCAGGATGACCACGTCCTTCTTCATCTCGACCAGGCGCTTGGCGCGCTCGATCACCATCTCGGCCACCTGCACGTGGCGCGCGGCAGGCTCGTCGAAGGTGGAGCTGATGACCTCGCCGCGCACCGTGCGTTGCATTTCGGTAACTTCCTCGGGCCGCTCGTCCACCAGCAGCACCATCAGGTGCACCTCGGGGTAGTTGGCCACGATGGCATGCGCGAGGTGCTGCATCATGACCGTCTTGCCGCTCTTCGGCTGCGACACCAGCAGCGCGCGCTGGCCTTTGCCCAGCGGCGCCACCAGGTCGATGATGCGGCTGGTGATGTTCTCTTCGCTCTTGATGTCGCGCTCGAGCTTGAACTGTTCCTTCGGGAACAGTGGCGTCAAGTTCTCGAACATGATCTTGTGCTTGCTCTCCTCGGGCGTCACGTCGTTCACGCGGTCGACCTTGACCAGCGCGAAATAGCGCTCTCCATCCTTGGGCACGCGCACCTCGCCTTCGACCATGTCGCCGGTATGCAGGTTGAAGCGCCGGATCTGGCTGGGCGACAGGTAGATGTCGTCGGTGCTGGCCATGTAGCTGGCCTCGATCGAGCGCAGGAAGCCGAAGCCGTCGGGCAGGACCTCGAGCACGCCATCGCCGAAGACCTGCTCGCCGGCCTTGGCTCGCTTCTTCATGATGGCGAACATCAGTTCCTGCTTGCGCAGACGACTGACATTCTCGATCTCCAGCGCCTCACCCATGGTGATCAGCTGCGAGACGTGCTGTGCCTTCAGTTCGGAAAGGTGCATGCGTGGGATTCCCGGCTACACAAGGCGCGCCCCGCCAAGGGTCGCGCCGATCATTCGGCGTCATGTGCGCTGCGGCGCGGCACCCGTCGAAGCGCCGCTGAGGGTCAGGCGGCAACCACGGTGCTGAACGCTGGAGAGTCAGGCCGAATCCACGAGCCACCCGACTTGCGTTGCCTAACGGCGATGGGTCGGAGCGTGGTGGCGAATCAAGGGCCTGAGACTGCAGCAAACTTGCACTGCAGACTCAGCCAATGCCACAGATTATAGATGACCGTCGATGAACGCCGTCAACTGCGCCTTCGACAGGGCCCCCACCTTGGTGGCGGCCAGTTCACCGCCCTTGAACAGCATCAGTGTCGGAATGCCTCGGATGCCGAACTTGGCCGGCACATCGCGGTTCTCGTCGACATTCAGCTTGGCGATCTGCAAGCGCCCGTCGTAGTCCTTGGAGGCTTCGTCGAGGATGGGTGCGATGCCCTTGCAGGGCCCGCACCATTCGGCCCAGAAGTCCACGAGCACCGGCTTGTCGGATTGGATGACGTCACTGTCGAAAGACGCATCGGAAACATGCTTGATCAGTTCGCTGCTCATGGTGTGGTCCTCCGAAGCCCGCGGCGGCACGCCGACGTTGCGTGCGGATTTTGGCACAAAGGGCGTGATCGAGTGGCTGCGGCGGGGCATGCCGCCCGCCGGCGGCGGCGCGCTCAGGCCAGGCCGAACAAGGCCTGCATTGCCGCGCAGTTTCGGCCATCAAGGCCGGCCATGGGGCCTTCCAATCGCAGGCACAAGCCTCGCCCTGTCGTGAATCCGCCTCCAGCCCCACCGCCCGCCGACCCGACCGGCATCGATGCGTCGATGGCGCGCAGCCTTGGGCGCTTCCGACTGTTGCGGCTGGTAGGCAAGAGCCAGCTCAGCATGGCCTGGCGTGTGCACGAAGGTGACGGCGAGCCGCACGCGCGGGAATGCTTTCTGTTGCTTCCGCGCGCCCAACCCCCCGGCGCCGATGCGGTGCAGCGTTGGGAGCGGGCCGTGCGCCGCGCATCACGGCTGCAGCATCCGAACCTGGCCGCTCCCGTCGAGATCGGCAGCTGCGAGCGTTGGCCCTACGCGCTCTACGACGCCACCGGCTTTTCGACGCTGGACGAACGCATGCAGGGCAAGGCCATCGGCGCAAACGAAGCGTGCACGATGCTTGCCGCCGTGCTGCAAGGGCTGGCGTTTGCGCACGACGGCGGTGTGGTGCATCGCGACATCCAGCCCTGCATGGTGCTGCTGGGCGAACTCGGCGTGGTGCGGCTGATGGGCCTGGAGGTCGCGCTGCACGCACCGGGGGGTCACCACGACACTGCCGCGGCCAGGCCTGCGCGCACCAGCATCGAGGCGCTTGCACTGCACTCGCAGCGCGAGGCCGCCCGCGCCGATGTGCTGTGTGCCGGCCTGCTGCTGCACCTGGCGCTGAGCGGTCAGCCGGCGTTGGGCGAAGACGACGTGGGCGCGTTGGCGCAGCGTCTGCCGCCGACCGGGCGCGACCTGGTGCGGCTGCCCTGGGACATTGCCTTGCCGGTGCCCGAGGCGCTGCGCGCCATCACCAATCGCAGCACCGATCGACAGCAGCGCCAGCGTTATCGAAGCGCGCGCGGCCTGCTGCGCGCACTCGAAGGTTGGCTGCAGGTCGAGGGCGCGGCCGGTGGCGGGCCGCTGGCCTTGCTCATCGACCGGTTGCACAGCGTCGGCTCGCTGCCGGCCTCGCCGGGCAGTACCGCGCGTGCCGCGCGCCTGGCGCTGATGGAACGCCAGCGCACGAACGAACTCGCCGAGGTGGTGCTGCAGGATCTGGCGCTGTCCTTCGAACTGCTTCGTTGGGTAAACAGCGCGCAGGTGCGCGGCGCGCAGGCCGCCGGCAGTGGCCCGGTGCTGACGGTGCGCCGCTCGATTGCCATGCTCGGCCTGGACGGCGTGCGGCGCGCGGCGCTCGGGCTGCGGCCCTGGCCCGGTCCGTTGTCCGAGGATGCCGCTCAGGCCTTGCGCGTGCTGTTCGATGCAGCCAAGCGCGCCGCCCGCGTGGCGCAGGCGCTGCGGCCGGCTGGCTACGACGCCGAAGTGGTGCACCTGGTGACGCTGTTGCAGAACCTGGGCCGGCTGATCACCGGGTATCACTTCCCAGACGAGTTGCAGCAGATCAGGCGATTGATGTTGCCGGCGCCCGCCGCGCGCAGCGGCGATCCGGACGAACCCGGCATGAGCGAACAGGCAGCCTCCTATGCCGTGCTCGGCGCCGACATCGAAGCCATAGGTGCCGCCGTCGCACGCTTCTGGGGCCTTGACGACACGGTGCTGCACCTGATCAGGCGCTTGCCTTTGAGCACCACGCCGCGCGCCGTGGACAACGACGACGACATGCTGCGCACGGTGGCCAGTTGCAGCAACGAGGCCGTCGATGCGCTGGCCCTGGCGGGTGCGCAACGCCAGGCCGCGCTGCGGCGCGTGGCTCAGCGTTATGGTCGTGCCTTGCACATCAACCTGCGCGACCTGATGGATATTGTGAACGTGCCAACCAAGGGCCTCGATGGCGCGTACCGTGGCGACGCCGACGCCGACGCCGACGCCGACGTCGACGCCGACGCCGACGCCGAGGATCGGCAACGGGCAACTCATCCGAAGGACACCGTCGGTTGAGTGTGGCAACCCAGGCCACGCACCCACAACGTCGAACGCTTCCAGCTCGAGCGCTTGCTTCGCTATGGCGTACAGGCGCCGGGACCCGGGGTGCGCCAGGGCCGGCTGGCCTATGGAGCCGCGACTTGCCTTAAGCCTTGCTTGCGCTGCGCGTTGCGGCACGCTGCGGCGCTTGCATGACAGGCTTCCTGGTCACTGGTTTCTTCGTGGCCGCTGCCTTGGCTCGGGATGCCACCGGGGCAGCCTTCTTCGTCGCGGCGCGCCGCGCTGGCGTCTTCTTGGCCATCGGTGCTGCCTTGCGCGCCGGCTTGGCGGCCGGGGCCGCCGCGCCGCCCTTCCAGCTCAGGCGCGCCTTCTTCGCCAGCGTCACCACCCTGGCAATGTCCTCGTCGGAATAGACACCCTTCACGCCGGAGATGGCCGACAGCTTCATGCCGTGTTTCAGGCCCAGCTTGTAGATCTCCTTGACCTTCTCCCATTCGGTGTCGCGGCCGATGGTGAAGACCTCGAAGCGGCCCTCCAGCGCCAGCACGATCGTCTCGGCCAGGCAGGCGTAGATCACGTTCTTCGGCAGGCCGATGGTCTTCATGCCCCTGACCTGTGTCGGCAGCTCGATCTCGCCCGATTCGATGACCAGCACGTCCGGCCGCTTGGCCACTTCTTCGGGCGGCAGGTCCAGCGGGCGGGCCACATCGGTGATGACGCAGCCGGGCTTGACCTTGGTGATGTCGAGGATCTTCTTGCCCGCACCCGAGGTGCTGGTGACGATCATGTCCATGTCGGCGAGCAGGCTGTCGTAGTCGATCGAGCACACCACCTTGGCGTCGGGCGTGTCCTGCAGGATCGAGCGTTTCAGCTCCTCCAGTTTCTTCATGTCGCGCCCGGCGATGACCACCTCGTCGAAGGCCATCGCCAGCAGCCGCGCGCTGACCGAGCCGATCGAGCCCGACGCGCCGATGACCATGGTCTTGGCGGCGATGCGTTTGCCCTTGGGCGGCAGCGGCACCAGACCCATGCGCTTCATCGCGTCGGCCGCGGCCCACAACGCACCCGAAGCCGAATAGCTGTTGCCGGTGGTGATGGGGATGGTGGCGCGGCGCGCCACGGTGACCCCCGCGTCGCCCACCACCTTGGTGAAGGCGCCCAGGCCCATCAGCTGCGCGCCCATCTTCTCGGCCATGGCGGCCGCGGCCAGCAGCCGGCGGTAGGTGAACTCGGGGCTGTGCGACAGCATCTCCTTGGGCGTGCCGCCGACGAACAGCAGCCAGCCCTCGGCCTCGGCCCCGGTGGGCGAGACGATGTTCTCCATCTTGCAGTACACCTGCGGCGGGATGAAGGCGGCCAGCTGCTCCACCTTGTCCATCACCATCTTCGGCGTGGCCTTCGGGATCGGGAAGCCCTTCTTGATGAACTCCTGGCTCAGCGGGTGCACCACGAAGGCGAAGCGCCTGATGTTGCGGAACTTGCCAGTCGGGTGCAGCAGACGCGGCTTGATGTCCAGCTCGGTGATGATCTCCTCGAACTCGTCGTCGGCCAGCTCGTTGGCGTTGCGGCCCAGATGCGCCAGGATCATCGCTTCCAGCGTGGCCACGCCCACCACACGGCCGAACAGGTTGGGCGTGACGTCGATCACCAGGTTGACCTTGCACTGCTTGTAGAAGGCCAGCTGGTCGTCATGCACGGCCGAGGTGATGATCGTCTTGCCTTCGAGGTTGGCCGCGGTGCCGATGGCCTTGATCTCGCCGAAGGTGCCCACGATCAGGTGCGACTTGGCCATGGCGTTGGCCACGCGCATGTTCTTCAACCCGGCCAGCGACTTCTCCAGCAACCGGAACGGCGATTGGCCCGCCACCAACTCGTTGCCGCGCGCGTACAGCTCGAGCTGCGCCAGCGAGCCCAGCAGCAACGGCGAGCCGGCCTGGAACACCGGGTCGGCGAAGCTCAGGTTCTTGGTGTAATCGGATAGCGCCACCGCGATCTCGTAGTTGCGCATGCCCGAAAGGAACAGCACCCGGTTGTTGTTGAAGTAGCTGCCCAGCTCCTTCTGCACATGGCGCACCGCACGCACCTGCAGCAGCCGGCGCAGCGTGGAGCCGGTGGTCACCGGCACGCGCGTCACCACCTTGGTGAGCTTCTCGGTCTCGCGGTTGATGATGGTGCGCAGGCCCACGTGGTAGTGGTCCGAGGTCTCGCCCAGGCCGATGGCGTCGGCATTGGCCTGCTGGCGGCGCAGCATCTCCCAGGCCTTGCGGTGGTCGCCGTCGGCGCCCATGCGCTTGACCGCAAAACGTTCGCCGAGGAAAGTGGTCTCGAAATCGAAATCCTGCTTCGACGAGCCCAGCGTCACTGTCACGACTTTTTTCATTGCCTTGTCTCCGTGTGGGTTCTTCATCACTTCGCCTTCGCCTTCGCCGTGCGCCGGACCGGGCGCGCCTTCGTTGGCGCCGCCTTCGCGGGCAGCACCTGGCCTATCACCGTCTCGCATTCCTGCTGCGTCATGTAGCGCGGCACCGGGTAGCCGTTGGCTTCGGCGCAGGCCGCCTTGGCCAGCGCCGGGATGTCGGCTTCGCGCAGCGCCTCGAGGGTGGTGGGAATGCCCAGGTCCGCGTTCAGCTGCTCCACTGCGTCGAGGAACTTCTGCGCCAGCGTGTCGGCGTCCTCGCCTTCGTCACCGACACGGGCGCGCAGCGCCAGCAGCGCCAGCCGATCGGTGATCGCCGGCAGCGAGAACTTCAGCACCCGTGGCAGCATGATGGCGTTGGCCAGCCCGTGCGGCGTGTGGTATCGGCCGCCGAACTGGTGCGCGATGGCGTGCACATAGCCGACGTTGGCGCGGGTGAACGCAAAGCCGGCGTAGGTGGAGGCGAGCGACATCTTCTCGCGCGCCTCGAGGTTCTTGCCGTCGCGGTAGGCGGTGCGCAGGTTGTCGAAGATCAGGCCCACGGCCGACAGCGCCATGCCGTCGGAGTAGGGCGTGGTCCAGTTGCCGACGAAGGACTCGATGGCATGCGTCAGCGCGTCGATGCCGGTGGCTGCAGTGATGTGCGGTGGAAGCCCGGTCATGAGCAGCGGGTCCAGTGCCGCCATCTTCGGCACCAGGCGCGGGTCGATGATCACCAGCTTGGTCTGGCGCTCGGGGTCGGCGATGACCGCGGCCACCGTCACCTCGGAGCCCGTGCCGGCGGTGGTGGGCACGGCATAGATGCGCACCGGCGTGCTCAGGCCGCCCTTCAGGTAGCCGGCCAGGTCGCGCAGCGACTTGCCGGCGGAGATGGCCACTGCGATGGCCTTTGACGCATCCATCGACGAGCCACCACCGAAGGCGACGATGGCATCGCAGCCGTGCTGGCGATAGAACTCGATGCCGCGTTCGATCAGCGGGATCGGCGCGTCGGGCGTGATCTCGTCGAACACCACGTACTGCGCGCCGCCGGCGGTGAGTGCATCGGTCAGCTGTTTCAGCAGGCCGAGCTTGGCGATGATGGCGTCGGTGACGATCAGGATCTTCGCGTGGCCGAAGCCGGCGATCGCCTGTCCCAGCCGCCCGCTGGCGCCGGGCCCGACCAGCAGCGTGGGTTGCGGAATCGGGATGAAACGCGTGACCATGCCGGCGCCCTTCATCAGGGCGCCCAGGCCGGCCGCGCGCGTGGCTTCGGGAATCAGGTCGAGGATCACGGCTTGTCTCCAGGATGGTTGGTTGTTTGGGCTGCCGGATGCGCATCATGAACCGATGTCCCACCCCGGGCCGCGGCGTCGGCGCCATCACTCGCCAACGATGGCATGGATTCTGCCGCATGGCCCTGGCTCGGGGCAGCTTGTCCACGCAAGCTTGGCCCGGACTGACCCCAGGCGCATGGTGCGCGTCAGGCTGCACGCTGCAGTGGACGCGGTGCGCTGGCGGCTGTCAGTGGTGGCGAACGGTCCCGGCTTCGTTGCCCGCAGTGCATCAAGGGTGCACGCCAGTGCGAGGGTCACACATCACACCGCAGGGCGCGATGTCGGCACGCGCCACCCACACAGAGGTGGCCCAAGGGTGACGAGCCTTACCCCCGGCACTGGTCGCAACGGTTGGGGCTGCTTCGTTCCCGACCTGACCCGGTTGGCCGCGCTTCCATGCGGGGAGGCCCGTCGCCTTCTATTGTAGGCGACGCTTGCAAGTCGGCTCAGCGCAACTGCAGGTCCTGTGCCGCGAAGCGCAGGCCCAATGCCTCGATCAGCAGTTCCTTGTCGCCGGCCTCGACCACGCCGGCCAGCGTGGCGGCCACACCTTGTGCGCGTGCCACGTCGAGGGTCTGCTGCGCCTGGTCGGCACGCACGAACAATGCAAATCCGGCGCCCATGTTCAGCGTGCTGTAGGCCTCGCGCTCGTCCATCCGTGCCTGCTGCTGGATGAAGCGTAACACCGGGGGCACCTGCGGCAGGCTGTGCACGCGGTAGCGCAGCGGCCTGGGGTGGCGCAACAGCTTGCGCCAGCCATGCCCGGTGATGTTCGACGCATAGTGCGGGATGATGCCGGCGCGGTACAGCGCTTCGGTCACGGGCGAATACAGCCGCGTCGGTGCGAGCAGCGCCTCACCGAAACCCAGCCCGTCCTGCATGCGACTGAGGTAACCCTGCGGCAGCCGCTCGGCCACCTTGCGGGCCAGGCTCAGGCCGTTGGCATGGATGCCGCTGGACGCCAGCAGCACGATGGCATCGCCCGGCCCCAGCTTTTCGCCCAGGGACAGACGTTCCTTCGGATTCACCAGCCCAGTGCAAGAGGCCGCCAGGTCGATGCGCCCGGCTTCGACGATGCCGGCAAGTGCCGGCGTTTCGCCTCCGCCCCAGGACACGCCGCAGATGTCGCAAGCATGCTTCCAGCCCGCCACCAGGGCCTGCGAACGCACGCTATCGCCAAACCAGTCGGAGCCGCCCGCCGCCCAATAGGCCTGCACCAGCAGCGGCGTGGCACCCACGGTGATCAGGTCGTTGATGGCCATCGCGATGGTGTCCTGCGCGATGGCCTCGTAGTAGCAGCGGCCGGTCAGGCGCGCCATCTCGTCGGCCACCAGCGCCTTGGAGCCCAGGCATTCGACGATGCTGGCCAGATAGAAGGGGCCGACATCCACCACGTAGGCCGACTCGCCGCGCGAATCGCGCACCTCGCTGAAGCCATGCGCGTGCAGGTGTGCCGCCGTGTCTGCCGCAGCGCGCTGCGCCGCCACCTTCAAGGGATCGATCAACGCGTAGTCGACGCCGGCCTGGCGGTAGCTGAGCGGGGCGTCGGCATGGGCGCTGGGGTTCGCGCTGGCAGGGGTGTTCATGAGCTCGATTATCCGGCAGCGCCCCATGCACCTCGAGCATGCGCCCGAGCGGGGGCGGCCCGTAGAATCAAGCACATGTCCTATGTCGTGCTCGCGCGCAAGTACCGGCCCCGTACCTTCGAACAGTTGGTCGGCCAGGAGCATGTGGTGCGTGCCTTGAGCAACGCCTTGCAGCAGCGTCGCCTGCACCATGCCTATCTGTTCACCGGCACGCGCGGCATCGGCAAGACCACGGTCTCGCGCATCCTCGCCAAGAGCCTGAACTGCATCGGTGCCGACGGTCTTGGCGGCATCACGGCCACGCCCTGCGGCGTGTGCCCGGCCTGCGTCGAGATCGACGAAGACCGCTACATGGACTACATCGAGCTTGATGCCGCGTCCAACCGCGGCATCGACGAAGCGCGCGACCTGCTCGAGCGAGCGGCCTACAAGCCCAGCATCGGGCGCTTCAAGGTGTTCATGATCGACGAGGCGCACCAGCTTACGAAAGACGCCTTCAGCGCCTTGCTGAAAACGCTGGAAGAGCCGCCCGAGTACCTTAAGTTCGTGCTCGCCACCACCGATCCGCAAAAGATGCTGCCCACGGTGCTGAGCCGCTGCCTGCAGTTCAACCTGCGCCCGATGGCGCCCGAGGTGGTGCTTGGTCATCTGCAGCAGGTGCTGCATGCCGAAGGCGTGGCCAGCGATGGCGCCTCGCTGCGCCTGCTGGCACGCGCGGCGCGCGGCTCGATGCGTGACGCGCTGTCGCTCACTGACCAGGCCATCGCCTACGGCGGTGGGCAGCTGGAGGAAAGCGGCGTGCGCGCCATGCTCGGAGCGGTGGACCAGGGCCACGCGGCAGCGCTCGTGCAAGCCCTGGCGCAGCGCGACGGGCCCGCGCTGCTGGCTCGGCTGGAGCTGTTGCGTGGCCTGGGATTGTCGGCCGACGGCACGCTGGAATCGATGTCCGTGCTGCTGCAGCAGATGGCGGTGGAACAGGCGGTGCCCGGCGCGCTCGACGCCGCCGATCCGGGCCACGAGGAAGCTCGTCGTCTGGCACCTGCCCTGCCGGCCGACGAAACCCAGCTGCTCTACAGCATCGTGCTGCACGGGCGCGGTGAGCTGCAGTGGATGTCCGACGAATACAGCGCGCTGACCATGGTGCTGCTGCGCATGCTGGCCTTCGCACCGCCGGGCGATGCGCACGCGACGCCGCTGCGGCAGGCTGCGCCAGACGCTGCGAAAACGACTGTGCCAACGCCGCCAACGCTGCCGCCAAAGCCGCCGTCTTCGCCTACGTCGCCTACGTCGCCAACAGCACCTGCCGTACCTGTTGCCCGCGCTGCGCCTGCAACTTCGCCGCTCGCGCGTGCCGGTGTCGTGCCGCCGGCGGCCAGGCCGGCGCCGTCCGATTCAACGGGGCAGCGCGTGTCGGCGATGTCCCCCGAGCCACCGCCCTGGGTCGACCTGCCGCCGCCCGAGGAAGACACCGGCACCACGGCAAGCAGTGCCGCGCTTCGCGCCGCGGCGCCGCCGGCCATCGCCGTGGCCACATCGGCACCTTCGGCGAGAGAGAACCTGGTGTCCACCCCGCTGGGCGAGCGCTGGGCCCAGGTCGTCGCGATGCTGGTGCAGCGTGGCGCCGTCACGGCCTTGGCGCGCGAGCTCGCCTGGCAGTCCGGGCTGGACCAGATCGACGCCAGCACGCGGCCACCGACCTGGCGACTGCGCGTCGAGCGCGACTCGCTGCGCACCGATGCGCTGCGCGACAAGCTGTGCCAGGCCCTGGTGGCCGAACTGGGCGAGCCATTGCAACTGGCGCTGGACCAGGCCGTGCCCGAGGATTCACCCGCGCGGCGCGACGCGGCCGAACGCGAACGCCGCCAGCGCCAGGCTGAAGCCGCGATCCGCAGCGATCCGCTGGTGCTCGACCTGATGTCGCAGTTCAAGACTGCGCGCATCGTGCCCGGCTCGATCAAACCGCTTTGACACTGAGAGGAACCCCAGCATGATGAAGAACCAGTTGGCCGGCCTGATGAAGCAGGCGCAGGCGATGCAGGACAACATGAAACGCGCGCAGGAAGAGCTGGCGAGCATCGAAGTCGAAGGGCAGTCCGGTGCCGGGCTGGTCAAGGTGGTGATGACCTGCAAGCACGACGTCAAGCGGGTGGCAATCGACCCGAGCCTGCTCGCCGACGACAAGGACATGCTCGAGGACCTGGTGGCCGCAGCCTTCAACGATGCCGTGCGGCGTGCCGAAAGCGTGAGCCAGGAGAAGATGGGCCAGCTCACCGCCGGCCTGCCGCTGCCGCCCGGCATGAAGCTGCCATTCTGAAGGCACAGGTGGCCGAAGCCAGCCTCGATGCGCTGATCGACGCCTTGCGCCGGCTGCCCGGCGTGGGGCAGAAGTCGGCGCAGCGCATGGCTTTTCACCTGCTGCAGCATGACCGCGACGGAGCCGGCAAGCTGGCATTGGCGCTGCAGCAGGCCTTGGCGCAGATGCGCCACTGCGAACGTTGCCATACCTTCAGCGAGCACCGCATCTGCTCGACCTGCCAGGACGCGACGCGTGACGCGCGCCAGCTGTGCGTCGTGGAGACACCCGCCGACCAGGCGGCCCTGGAACGTAGTGCCAGCTATCGGGGCTTGTATTTCGTGCTCATGGGGCGCATCAGCCCGCTCGACGGCGTGGGCGTGAACGACATCGGTGCCGCCCAGCTGATGCAGCGCGCCTGCGACGGCGTCGTCGGCGAAGTCATCTTCGCCACCGGATTCAGTGCCGAAGGCGAGGCCACGGCCTATGCGCTGGGCGAGGCGCTGCGCAGCCGCGGCCTCAAGGTCACGCGGCTGGCGCGCGGTGTGCCCGCGGGCAGCGAGCTGGAGTATGTCGACCTGGGCACGCTGGCGCACGCGCTGGTGGATCGTCGCTGAAGGCGGCTACAGCTTCGCGTCGGGCTTGGTCACTGCCAGCTTCGCGGCGGGCTTGACGGCGGGCTTGCTTGCTGCGGTGCGTTTGGCGTGAGCTGCCGTCCTGGCCGGCTTAGCCGGCTTGGCGGCTTCGGCCGCTGCCGTGCGTCGAGCCGGACTTGCGGCTTTGGCCGGTGTCGGTGCTGCGGCCGAGGCTCTCTTGCCTCTCACGGGCTGGGACAGCACGATCAGGATGGTCTGGCCTGCCTTGAAGCTCGCGCCCGGCTCCACCGCGTTCCACTGTGCCACCTGGTCGATGCTGAACCCGTAGCGCTTGGCCACGGCGGCCACCGAGTCGCCCTTCTTCCCGGCCTTGAAGCTCACGCGCCGCCCCGGCGGACGGTCAGGCGCCAGCAACATCCTGGCATTGTCGGCGAGGTGTTCGGACACATCCGTTTGCTTGTTGGGACTGCGCGGTACCAGCAGCGTGGAGCCTGCCTTGACCAGCATCTGCGGTGGAATGCGGTTCACCGCGAGCAGTTCGGATTCGCTCATGCCCACCTGCCGCGCCACCTCACCCGTCTTCAGGGTGGCCGGTGCCACCCAGGCGGTCCAGCTGGCCAGCGGCGACTGGTGGGCACGCAGGTTGCGCACGAAGAGCGTCGCGTTGTCATAGGGCAACAGCACCTGTGGCGTGCCGGCGGCGAGGATCACCGGCTTGTTCATTTGTGGGTTGAGCTGCTGGAACTCGTCGAGCGATATGTTCGCCAGCCGGGCAGCGACATCCACATCGATGTCATTGACGATGGGCACGCTCAAAAAGTAGGGGTGGTTCTCGAGCACCGGCAAGCTGATGGAGAAGGACTGGGGTCGCAGCACGATGTTCTTCACCGCCTGCAGCTTGGGCACGTAGTTGCGCGTCTCGTCGGGCATGCGCAGGTTCTCGTAGGTAGGCTGGATCCCGGCCTTGAGGTTGCGGTCGACCGCCCGCTGCACGTTGCCCTGGCCCCAGTTGTACGCCGCCAGTGCCAGCTGCCAGTCACCGAACTGGCGCTGCAGCATCTGCAGGTAGTCCAGCGCGGCACGCGTCGAGGCCAGCACATCGCGGCGGTCATCGCGGAACAGGTTCTGCTTCAGGTCGAAGTCCTTGCCTGTGGCCGGCATGAACTGCCACATGCCCGACGCGCGGGCCGACGACATGGCCTGGGGATTGAAGGCGCTCTCGATGAAGGGCAGCAGCGCCAGTTCGGTCGGGATGCCGCGCTTTTCGATCTCTTCGACCACGTAGAACAGGTAGCGCGCGCCGCGTTCGGTCATGCGACTGACATAGTCGGGGCGGGAGGCATACCACTGCTGCCACTTGATCACCAGATCGTTTTCCAGCTCGGGCATGGCGAAGCCCGCGCGCACGCGTGCCCACAGGTCGGTGTGCACCGACACGTCGTCGGCGTCGATGATCACCGAGGGCCGCAGCGGATCGAGCGGGAACAGGTAGGCCTGACCGTCGGCCTGCAGCGTGTCGGGCGCGTCGGTGGGTGCAACGATTGGCAGCGGCGCTGTGGACAAGACGGCCGTGGCGCTGGCGCCGGCCGCTGCCAGCGTCGGCTGCGGCACCACGGCAGCAGGCGCACCATCGGCGCCAGTGGTGGCGCAACCGGTCAGCCAGGCCGCCAGCAGCAGCGCCGAAGCCAGGCCAAGACGACGCAACAAGCGCGCGGCGGCCGCGCTCATCGCGCCGCCATCCGCCAGCATGCGCCGGCACGCCCGACAGGCCATCCAAAGCCGGGGCGGCCCACTAGAATGCCTCGCCGTGACAGCCCATGTGGATCGTGCTCGATCCGGGCGGCTTTCGCGGCCTGAAGCGGCGCCGCATCCCCCGGAACCACGGCGACCGACAGGGCGCCGGGTCTTGGCATCCGGATGGGGTGATAGGTCAAAGCGTGCGGGACTGTCATCTTCATGGTTCGCGAAGCATCGATTATAGAGTTGGGTGAGTGGCTGCAGACCGCGCCCGGCCAGTGCCTGCTTCAGTGGGAGCAGGCAATGCTAGATCAGGCGGTGGCCGATGTCTTTGGTTACCACGCGTTGCAGCTCGGCTTGCCCGGGCTGCAGGGCCTGCGCTGCAACCGCATGCCGCACCGCTGGATGGCGAACGACTCAGTGCACCCGGTTGCGAATGTGCCCTCGCCGCCGCCCGAAGTGGGGCTGCTCGACACCTTGCCCGTCGAGCCAGGCACGGGATTGTCCTGCGACTTCGACGCCTTGCCATTTCCCAATCACAGCCTGGATCTGGTGATTTTGCCGCATGCGCTGGAGTTGTCGCGCGACCCGCACCTCAGCTTGCGCGAAGTCGAGCGGGTGCTGGTGCCCGAGGGCCGGGTCATGATCCTGGGCTTCAATCCGGTAAGCATGTGGGGCTTGAGACAGCGCCTGGGCCGCGCGCGCCACGCCGTGGGGCTGGCCGGCAGCAGCAAGCTGTTCCTGCCAAGGGCCGGCGAGTTCCTCGGCTATTGGCGCCTGCGCGACTGGCTGCAACTGCTCAGTTTCGAGGTCGAGGGCGGCCGCTTCGGCTGTTATCGCCCGCCCTACAACTCGGCGCGCTGGCTCGAACGCTCGGCCTGGGTGGAAGGCGTGGGCGAGCGCTGGTGGCCGGTGTTGGGCGCAGTCTACTTTCTGGTCGCGGTCAAACGCGTGCGCGGCATGCGCCTGGTCGGGCTGGCGCGGCACGAGGCGCGCCGCACGCGCGCGGCCAGTGCCGTGGTGGCCCACAAACAGCGGCGCCAGTCCGAGGAGATGTGCGAATGAAGGAGGTCGTGGTCTACACCGATGGCGCCTGCAAGGGCAATCCGGGGCCTGGGGGGTGGGGCGCGTGGCTGAAGTCGGGCGAACATGCCAAGGAGTTGTTTGGAGGCGAGGCGCTGACCACCAACAACCGCATGGAGCTGACGGCGCCGATCGAGGCCCTGGCATCGCTGAAGCAGCCCTGCGCCGTCACCATTTACACCGACAGCCAGTACCTGCGCAACGGCATCAGCACCTGGATCCATGGCTGGAAGGCCCGCGGCTGGAAGACGGCAGACCACAAGCCGGTGAAGAACATCGACCTGTGGCAGCGCCTGGACACGCTGGTGCAGCAGCACCGGGTGAGCTGGCGGTGGGTCAAGGCCCATGCCGGCGATCCGGGCAACGAACGCGCCGATGCCTTGGCGAATCGCGGCGTGCCGCAATAGGGCCGTTGAAGCACGGCTGACGTGGACAACCCGCAAACGCTAAAGTGCGACATGGCGAAACACGCATGAAATTCAAGCAGGTGCATACCTGGGCGGCGTTGTTCGGCATCGTCGCCCTGGCACTGGCCGCTTGGTGGTGGCAAAACCGCCCACAGGCCGGCGCCCTACTCGACGCGGGCGTCGCAGCCAAGGGCGCGGGTGGCGGGCCGGACGGTGCGCCTGGCAGGCCGGGTGGCGCGCCTGTCCCAGGTGGCCCCGGTGGCCCGGGCGGCCCTGCCAGCGTCGAGGTCGGCAAGGTCGAGTCGATGACGCTCGAAGACGACGCCCAGGCAGTCGGCTCGCTGCGCTCGCGCCAGGGTGTGGTGCTGCGTCCGGAAGTCAGCGGGCGCATTGCCAAGCTCGGTTTCAGCGACGGCCAGGCGGTGCGCCGCGGGCAGTTGCTGGTGCAACTCGACGACACGCTGCAGCAGGCACAGCTCAAGCAGGCGCAGGCACAGGCCAGCATCGCGCGCACCAACCTGAGTCGCAACCGTGATCTGTCGGGGCAGGGCTTCGTCAGCCCAAGCGCGGTGGACCAGAGTGCCGCGGCGCTGGAAGTCGCCGAAGCCCAGGTGGCGCTGGCGCAGGCGCAACTGGCGCGCATGCGCATCCTTGCGCCCTTCGATGCCGTGGCCGGCATCCGCAGCGTCGACCTGGGCGACTATGTCAAGGACGGAGCCGACCTGGTGAACATCGAGGACCTGTCGCAGGTGTGGCTCGATTTCCGCCTGCCCGAGCGCTTCATCGCCCGTGTCAAGCCGGGGCAGGCGGTGGACGTGACGCTGGACGCGATCCCAGGTCGGCGTTTCACCGGCAAGATCGAAGCGCTCGATTCGCTCATCGATGCCAACGGCCGTTCGCTGCTGGTTCGCGCCCGCCTGGACAACCCCGGTGGGGTGCTCAAGTCGGGCCTGTTCGCGCGCACGCGCATCGTTTTTTCACGACGCGAGAACGCGATCGTGGTGCCCGAGGAGGCGCTGGTGCCGCAGGGCGGCAAGCAGTTCGTCTTCAAGGTGCTCGATGGCGCGAATGGCAAGGTCTCGCAGCGCATCGAGGCGCAAATCGGCCAGCGTCTGCCCGGCAAGGTCGAGATTCTTGACGGCCTTGCGGTCGGGGACTGGGTGGTCACCGCCGGCCAGGCGCGGTTGATGCGCGGCGATGCGTTGCCGTTGAAGGTCGTGGATCTGTCCAATGTCGGTGGCGCGCGCGGTGCCGCGCAACGGCCGGCGGGCGCGGCGTCCGCCGCACCCGCTGCCGCGGGCGCATCCAGCGCATCTGGCGCAGCGTCGGCCCGACAGCCACCGGCCTGAGCACATGCGCATCTCCGAGATTTCCATCCGCCGTCCGGTGCTGGCGATCGTGATGTCGCTGCTGCTGGTGCTGATCGGGCTGGTGTCCTTCAAGCAACTCAGCGTGCGCGAGTATCCGCGCATCGACGAGCCGCTGGTCAACGTCACCACGCGCTTGCTCGGCGCCTCGTCCGAGGTCATTGAATCGCAGGTCACCAAGCCGCTGGAAGACTCCATCGCGGGCATCGACGGCGTGGACATCATGACCTCGATCTCGCGCACCGAACAAAGCCAGATCACGGTGCGCTTCCGCTTGAGCAAGGACCCGGATACCGCCGCCGCCGAGGTGCGCGACCGTGTCTCGCGCGTGCGCGGGCGGCTGCCCACGGCGGTGGACGAGCCGGTGATCGCCAAGGTCGAGGCCGATGCCACGCCCACCATCTGGCTGGCCTACACCAGCGAGACGATGGGCGTGCTCGAACTCACCGATCTCATCAACCGCGTAGTCAAGCCGCGGCTGCAGACGGTGCCCGGCGTGGCCGACATCCAGATCGGCGGCGACCGGCGCTATTCCATGCGCATCTGGCTCGACGCCGACAGCCTGGCGGCGTACCGGCTGACCGTGCAGGACGTCGAAGACGCGCTGCGCCGTCAGAACCTCGAGGTGCCAGCGGGCCGCATCGAAAGCCGCAAGCGCGAATTCAGCGTCACCGCGCGCACCGACCTGAACACCGTGGCGCAATTCGACGACATCGCGCTGAAGACGGTGGGCGGCTACACCGTGCGGCTGCGCGATGTCGCGCGCGTGGAGGAAGCAGCCGCCAACGAACGCAGTCGCGTGCGACTGAACGGCGTGCCCTCCATCAGCACCGGCGTCATCCGCAATGCCACCGCCAACCCGATCGACGTGGCCAACGGCGTGCGCGCGTTGATGCCGCTGATCCAGGCCGACCTGCCGGCGGCGGTGACGGTAGTGCAGGCCAACGACCTGTCGGTCTTCATCGACCGCTCGATCCAGGCCGTGTACACCACGCTGCTCGAGGCGGTGGTGCTGGTGGCGCTGGTGGTGTTCGTGTTCCTGCGCACGCTGCGCGCGTCGATCATTCCGCTGGTCACCATCCCGGTCAGCCTGATCGGCGCCTTTGCGCTGGTGGCGCTGGCCGGCTTTACCATCAACACGCTGGTCATGCTGGCCATGGTGCTGGCCATCGGCTTGGTGGTCGACGACGCCATCGTCGTGCTCGAGAACATCTTCCGCCACATCGAAGAAGGCATGCAGCCCTTTCAGGCCGCGATCAAGGGCGTGCGCGAAATCAGCTTTGCCGTGGTGGCAATGACGCTCACGCTGGCGGCGGTGTTCGCGCCGCTGGCCTTCACGCCCGGGCGCACCGGGCGTCTGTTCGGAGAGTTTGCCTTGACGCTGGCCGGCGCGGTGCTGGTGTCGGGTTTTGTCGCGCTGACGCTGACACCGATGATGTGCAGCAAGCTGCTGCGCCACAACCCGAAGCCGAACGTCTTCGATCGCGGCGTCGAGCGTGTCTTGGTGGCGATCAACAGCGGCTATTCGGCTGCGTTGCGCTGGGTGCTGGGGCAGCGCTGGCTGGTGCTGCTGGTGATGGCGCTGTCCGCCGCCGGCAGCTGGTGGCTGTTCAGCACCGCCAAGAGCGAGCTGTCGCCGATGGAAGACCGCGGTGTCATCGCCATGCCCATACGGGCGCCGGACGGCGCCACGCTGGACTACACCGCGCGCTACCTCGACGCCATCGAGGCCATCACCGCGCAGTACCCCGAGTTCGACCGCCGTTTCATGTTCATCGGCGGCGGCCAGGTGTCCAGCGCCTTTGGCGTGCTGCGCACGGTGGACTGGTCCGAGCGCGACAAGAGCACGCCGCAGCTGCAGCGCGAGTTGCTGCCCCGGCTGGCCGCGTTGCCCGGTGTCAGTGTCTTTCCGGTGACGCCGCCGAGCCTGGGCCAGGGCTTCCGCGAGCGGCAGGTCAACTATGTCATCGTCAGCAACGACAGCTACGAGAACATCGCGCGGGTGGCACAGCAGATGGTGGCCGCGATGCAGAAGAACCCGGGTATCGTGCAGCCCGACATCGACCTGCAGCTGAACAAGCCGGAGATCTTCATCGATGTCGACCGCAACCGCGCCGCCGACATGGGCGTGTCGGTGGAGTCGGTGGCGCGCAGCGTGGAAACCATGCTCGGCGGGCGTGTCGTGACGCGCTACAAACGCGACGCGGAGCAGTACGACGTGCTCGTGCAGACGGCCGGCGCGGGCCGCGCCACACCCGAGGACATCGAGAAGATCTTCGTGCGCGGGCGCGGCGACGCGATGGTGCCGCTGAGCGCGCTGGTCAAGGTGCGCGAGGCCGTCAGCCCGCGCGAGCTGAACCATTTCAACCAGCGCCGCTCGGTGACGATCACCGCCAACCTGGCGCCGGACTATTCGTTGGGTCAGGCGCTGGCGTTCATGGACGAGACGGCGGGCAAACTGCTGCCCAGCGGTTATGCCACCGAGCTGAACGGTGTCAGCCGCGAGTTCCGTGCCTCCAGCGGAGCGCTGGGCCTGGTCTTCGTGCTCGCGTTGCTGTTCATCTTCCTGGTGCTGGCGGCGCAGTTCGAAAGTTTTGTCGACCCCTTGGTGATCCTGCTGTCGGTTCCGCTGTCGATGGTTGGGGCGCTGGCGGCGCTGCAATGGAGCGGCGGCACGCTGAACGTGTTCTCGCAGATCGGCCTGGTCACGCTGATCGGGTTGATCAGCAAACACGGCATCCTGATCGTCGAGTTCAGCAACCAGTTGCGCCAGCAGGGCCTGTCGATCCGCGACGCGACCATCCGCGCCGCCAGCCAGCGGCTGCGCCCGATCCTGATGACCACCGGCGCCATGGTGCTGGGCGCGCTGCCGCTGGCATTGGCCACCGGGGCAGGCGCCGAAAGCCGGCAACAGATCGGCTGGGTCATCGTCGGCGGCATGTCACTGGGCACACTGCTGACGCTGTTTGTCGTGCCCACCATGTACACCCTGCTGGCGCGCCAGCGGGTTCCTGGCGAGATCTCCACTCCCACCCTGGATGCGGAGCCGCCGGGGGCGGCCATGCCGCAAGCCAACCCGTGACGGTGCGCTAGACGAGCGCGTCGAAAGGCATCACATCCACCAGTTCGCCAGCCGCCACATCGCCCTGCTCGTGATGCAGCAGCACCATGCCGTTGGCCTGGCTCATGCTGCGCAGGATGCCGCTGCCCTGTGAGCCGGTGATCGCCACCTGCCAGCTGCCGTCGGCGGCGCGGCTGACGATGCCGCGCTGGTATTCGGTGCGCCCGGGTTTCTTGCGCA
>DASQFA010000635.1:0-3264 GCA_035633375.1 Rubrivivax sp. | reverse complement strand
CGATGTGGCCTGCTACGGCCTGGTACTGGGCGCGGCCGTGGTGCGCGTGTTCGTGCCGCTGGTTGCGCCTTCGCTCAGCCTCGCGGCGGTGCTGCTCTCGGCCACGCTGTGGTCGGCGGCCGCACTGTGGGTGCACCTCGCGCTGCTGGGCGTGCTGCACGCGCCGGGCTGGACCGGCCTGCAGCTGGCGCTGGACCTGGTGCTGTTCATCATGGCGGTGATGGCCGGACGGGTGCTGCCGATGTTCACCAACAACGGCGTGCCTGGCGCGCGCGCCACGCGCCAGGTGTGGCTGGAAAGGCTGGCACTAGGATCGGTGCTGCTGTTGCTGGCCGCCGATGCGGGGCAACTGCAGGGCAGCTGGCTGGTGGCGATTGCCGCACTCGGCGCCGCGGCACACCTGGCGCGCTGGTACCTGTGGCAACCCTGGAAGACGCTGCGCACGCCCATCGTCTGGGTGCTGCATGCCGCCTACCTGTGGGTTCCCGTCCACCTGCTGCTGCGCGGCCTTGCGGCGCTGGGCTGGGTGCCGGCGTCGACGGCGACGCATGCGCTGATGGTGGGTGCCGCCGGCGGCCTGATCATCGGCATGATGACGCGCACGGCACGCGGCCATACCGCCCGGCCGCTGCGCGCCGACCGTGCCGATGTGGCCTGCTACGGCCTGGTACTGGGCGCGGCCGTGGTGCGCGTGTGCGTGCCGCTGGTTGCGCCTTCGTTCAGCCTCGCGGCGGTGCTGCTCTCGGCCACGCTGGGGTCGGCTGGCTTCGGCCTGTACGCGCTGCGCTATTGGCCGGTGCTGACGCGGCCACGCCTGGACGGCAAACCGGGCTGATGGCCATCGACCCTGCTACCCTCAAGTGGGTGCACCAGGCTGCGGTGCTGCTGTCGGTGACGGGCTTCTTCGTGCGTGGTGTGGGCACTTTCACCGAGGCCACTTGGTCGCGGGGACGCATCGCCCGCACGCTGCCGCATGCGGTGGATACGGTGCTGCTGCTGTCGGCGCTGGCCCTGGCCTGGGGCCTGCGGCTCACGCCGGGCAACGCCCCGTGGCTGGTGGCCAAGATCGCCGGCTTGCTGCTCTACATCGGCCTGGGCATGCTGGCGCTGCGGCCGGGCCGGACGCTGGCCGTGCGCGTGGCGGCCTGGGTGGCGGCGCTGCTCACCTTCGGCTGGATCGTCTCGGTGGCCATGACCCGCGATCCGCTCGGCGCCCTGCGCTGGCTGCTCCCGCTGCTGCCGATGGCGGCATCGGGACCATGATGCGCTGCGGCTGGGCCCCGGCCGTGGCGTCGGCAACCCGCGCTGCGCCTGATCGTCCATCGCCCCGAAACGCACTACGATCCACCGCATGAACACCGCACGGCAATGGACCCTCGGCACCAAGCTGGCGCTCGTGGCCACGCCCTTCCTGGTCCTCACGCTGCTGGCCATCAGCGCCACGCTGTGGGTGTCGTGGCAGCTCGAAGGCGGTGCCGCTGCGGTCAACGAAGCCGGCCGCATGCGCATGCAGACCTACCGCCTGTCGTTGTCACTCGCCACCGCGGACGAGGCCAGCCTGCGCGCGCAGGTCGCGGCCTTCGAGGACAGCCTGGCGCTGCTGCGCCTGGGCGATCCGGAACGTCCGCTGTTCGTGCCCTGGGACGACGCCGTGCGCGAGCGCTTCGAGACGGTGGAGCAGGACTGGAAGTCCTTCAAGAGCCATTGGACGGGCGCTGCGGCGGTGGACGTGGTCGAACTGCGCGCACAGGCGGCCGCCTTCGTCACGCACGTCGATGCGCTGGTGGACGGCATTGAAGCCCACATGTCGCGCTGGACAGCGATGCAGCACCTGCTGCAGACGGTGGTGTTGGTGCTGGCCGTGAGCGGCGGCGCCACGCTGCTGCTGGTGGGCTACCGCTTCGTGCTCGAACCGGTGTCGCAGCTGAAGCGGGCCATCGAGCGGCTGCAGGGCGGCGATTTCGGCGCCCGCGTCAGCAGCAACAGCCACGACGAATTCGGCACGCTGGCCACGGGTTTCAACGAACTGGCCGAACACCTGCAATCCATGTACCGCAACCTCGAGGCCAAGGTCGCCGAGAAGACCTTCGAGTTGCAGGAAAAGGGTGAGCGGCTGCAAGCGCTGTACGATATGAGCACGCTCATCGCCCACAGCACCACGCTGGAAGAACTGGCCAACGGCTTCACGCGGCGCATCGCGCAGGTGGCGCACGCCGATGCCGTGGCGCTGCGCTGGGCGGACGAAAGCAACCAGCGCTACCTGTTGCTGGCCAGCCAGGGGCTGCCTGCGGCCATGGCCGAGCACGAGCAATGCCTGATGGCCGGCGACTGCCATTGCGGCCTGCCGCAGGCCGCGCCTGGCGTGCGCGTCATCCCGATCCAGTCGCTGCCGCAGGGCAGCCTGGAGCATTGCGCACGCGCCGACTTCGAGACCGTGGTGTCGCTGCCGATACGCCTGCACGAGCGCACGATGGGCGAGCTGAATTTGTTCTACAACGCGCAGGTGTCGCCGTCGCAGGCCGAGCGCTCGTTGCTCGAGGCTTTGGTCGCGCACCTCAGTGCGGCGATGGAGAACCTGCGCCTGGACAGCCTGGCCAAGGAAGCGGCCGTCTCGCAGGAGCGCAATCTGCTGGCGCGCGAGTTGCACGACTCGATCGCGCAATCGCTGGCCTTCCTGAAGATCCAGGTGCAGCTAATGCGCGACGCGCTGGCCAACGGCAACGCCGCGCGCATCCAGGCGGTGCTGGGCGAGATCGACACCGGCGTGCGCGAGAGCTATGGCGACGTGCGCGAGCTGCTGGTGCACTTTCGCACCCGCACCAATGCCGAACACATCGAACCGGCGCTGCAGACCACGTTGCGCAAGTTCGAGCATCAGAGCGGCGTCAAGGCCAGCCTGCAGATGCAGGGCCAGGGCCTGCCGCTGACGCCGGACCTGCAGATCCAGGTGCTGCACATCCTGCAGGAGGCGTTGTCCAACGTGCGCAAGCACGCGCGCGCCAGCCACGTGTGGCTCGATGTGCAGCAGCAGCCTTGTTGGCGCTTCGAGGTGCGCGACGACGGCATCGGCTTCCAGGTCAACGACCCCGGCCGCGGCGAAACCCATGTCGGCCTGCGCATCATGGCCGAGCGGGCCGAGCGCATCGGCGCCACGCTGGAGGTGATCTCGACGCCCGGCCACGGCAGCTCGGTGGTGCTGGAGCTGCTTCCTGCCGCAGCCGTGCCGGCCGCCGAGCCCGAGGCCGTGACGGCATGAGCCCCGCC
>DASQFA010000634.1:0-14662 GCA_035633375.1 Rubrivivax sp. | reverse complement strand
CGAATCCGGGCCACGGCCGCAACCCGAGCGGCGACGTGGCGGGCCTGCAAGGTGAGCCGGCCGCGTGGGCAGCACAATGCAGGTCGGCGTCGGCGGTGGGCGCACGGCCGCGAGCCTTGCAAGCCCCGCGCCTGGCTGAATGTCGCGCCACCTCGCCATCCCCACACGCAGCCGACGGCCCCGAGACAGCCCATACGATTCGCCCCAGGACCCCATCAAATGCGAGACCGCGCCACTGCGACAATGCCCTGTGCGGCGGGCACCCCGATGCACGGGCTGCCGATGCGAGCGGTTCCGACCCTCACCGGCCCGCTGTCGTGCGCTGCAGGGTCGCCGCGATGGCCAGGCCAGGCGGCTTGGCCTGGCCGTACCGCGCCGGCGGCTGAAGCGCCATGAAAGGCCCCGCCGTCTTGCTCACCGGTGCGACCGGCTATATCGCCTCGCACACCTGGCTGGCCCTGCAGGCCGCCGGATTCCAGGTGATCGGCCTGGATGACTTTTCGAACAGTTCGCCCGAAGTGCTCACCCGGCTGGAACAACTGTCGGGCAGCGTGCCGGTCTTCGAACATGCCAATGTCTGTGACGCGTCGGCGATGCGGCAAGTCTTTGCCCGATACCGGCCGCATGCGGTCGTGCACTTTGCCGCCTTCAAGGCGGTCGGCGATTCGGTTCTCTCCCCGCTGGCCTACTACGCCAACAATGTCGGCGGACTGATCAGCGTTTGCGAGGCGATGCGTGTGCAGGGCTGTCGCAATCTTGTCTTCAGTTCCAGTGCCACCGTCTACGGCAACCCCGAGCAGTTGCCGATTTGCGAGGATGCGCCGCTGTCGGCGACCAACCCCTATGGCCAGACCAAGCTCATGGGCGAGACGGTGCTGCGCGACCTGCAGGCCAGCGATTCGAGCTGGAAGGTGGCGACGCTGCGCTACTTCAACCCGGTGGGCGCGCACGACAGCGGCCTGATCGGCGAGGATCCCCGCGGCACGCCGAACAACCTGATGCCCTACGTGGCACAGGTGGCCGTGGGCCGGCGCTCGCACCTGCAGGTCCACGGCAACGACTACGACACCCCCGACGGCACGGGCGTGCGCGACTACATCCATGTCTGCGACCTGGCCGAGGGCCATGTCGCGGCGCTGCGCTACCTGTTCGATGCCGGGACGTCGCTGACCGTCAATCTGGGCACCGGACAGGGCTACAGCGTGCTCGACGTGGTCAAGGCCTTTGCGCAGGCCAGCGGCCGCAGCGTGCCCTATGCCGTGGGCCCGCGACGGGCGGGCGACGTGGCGGCCTGCTATGCCGATCCGGCGCACGCGGCACGATTGCTGGGCTGGCGTGCGCGGTTCGACCTGGATCGCATGTGCGCCGACAGTTGGCGCTGGCAACAGATGAACCCCAACGGTTTCGAGGCGCCGCCGCGCAGCTGAATCTGCACGCGCCGGCCCCGGGGCGAGGGCGCCCGGACCGCAACTACTTCAACTCTTCGATACTTCCGACATGAGTTCGATCGATCTCCAACCCGTCATCATCGCCGGCGGCAGCGGCACGCGGCTGTGGCCACTGTCGCGGTCGATGCACCCGAAGCAGTTCCTGGCGCTGCACGGCAAGCACAGCCTGTTCCAGCAGGCCGCATTGCGCCTGCACGGCCTGGCCGCGAGCGACATTCGCGTCGCGGGGGCCTGCGTGGTGGCCAACGAGGCGCATCGTTTCCTGGTGCTCGACCAATTGGCCGGCCTGGCGCTTGCGCCGGCCACGGTGCTGCTGGAGCCGGCAGGGCGCAATACCGCACCGGCCATGACGCTGGCGGCATTGCATGCCGCGCAGCACGGCGGCGACCCGGTGCTGGTGGTCACGCCGGCCGACCAGAGCATCGCCGACGAAAGCGCCTTCACCCGCTCGCTGCAGCAAGCCGTGCGTGAGGCGTCGGACGGTGCCTTCGTGATCCTCGGAGTCGCCCCCGACCGGCCCGAAACCGGCTATGGCTACATCCGCTGCGCGCCTGCGGCAAGCGGCGCGATGAAGGTCGCGCGCTTCGTCGAAAAGCCGGACGCCGCCACCGCACAGCGCTACCTGGACGAAGGCGGCTACTACTGGAACAGCGGCATGTTCGTCGTGCGCGCCTCGGTGTGGCTGAAGGCGCTGCAGCAGTTCCGCCCCGACATTCTTGCCGCCACCCAGGCCGCCTGGGACGGCCGCAGCCTCGATGCCAGCTTCGTGCGGCCCGACACGGCGCAGTTCGAGTCCATACCGAGCGAATCGGTCGACTACGCGGTGATCGAGAAGTGCCCGGATGCGCCGCAGTTCGACATCCGCATGGTGCCGCTGGCGGCAGGCTGGTCCGACCTGGGCGCCTGGGACGCGGTATGGCAGGTCAGCCCGAAGGACTGGGCCGGCAACGCCTGCAGCGGCGATGCGCTGCTGCTCGACAGCCACGACACGCTGGTGCATGCGACCAGCCGGCTGGTCGGCGTGATAGGACTGGACAACGTGGTCGTGGTGGAGACACCCGACGCGGTGCTGGTCACCGACCGCAGCCGCAGCCAGGAGGTCAAGCATATCGTCGGCGAGTTGCACAAGGCCGGGCGCAGCGAGCCCACGCTGCACCGCCAGGTGCATCGCCCCTGGGGCTGGTACGACAGCATCGATTCGGGCCCGCGCTTCCAGGTCAAGCGCATCATGGTCAAGCCCGGTGCCTCGCTGAGCCTGCAGAAGCACCACCACCGCGCCGAGCACTGGATCGTCGTCTCCGGCACCGCCGAAGTCACGAATGGCGACCAGGTGATCCTGCTCAGCGAGAACCAGAGCACCTACATCCCGCTGGGACAGGTGCACCGGCTGGCCAACCCCGGCAAGGTGCCGCTGGAGATCATCGAAGTGCAATCCGGCAGTTACCTTGGCGAAGACGACATCGTGCGCTTCGAGGACGACTACGGACGCGGCTGAAGCCGCAGGGCCCACCACCTGCCACCCCACACCCATCGATCAGAAGGGAACCCCATGATCCTCGTCACCGGCGGCGCCGGCTTCATCGGCAGCAATTTCGTCATCGACTGGCTCGCGAACCACGACGAGGCCGTGCTCAACCTCGACGCGTTGACCTATGCCGGAAACCTGGAAAACCTGGGCGCGCTGGCGGGCGATGCGCGCCATGTCTTCGTGCGCGGTGACATCTGCGACCGGCCGCTGCTCGACCGGCTGCTGGCGTCGCACCGGCCGCGTGCCGTGCTGCATTTCGCGGCCGAGAGCCATGTCGACCGCAGCATCCACGGCCCCGGCGCCTTTGTGCGCACCAACGTGGAGGGCACATTCACCTTGCTCGAGGCGGCGCGAGCCTACTGGAGCACGCTGGGCGACGCCGAGCGGTCGGCGTTCCGCTTTCACCACGTCTCCACGGACGAGGTGTACGGCAGCCTCGGTGCCGATGCGCCGGCCTTCACCGAGACCCATCTGTACCAGCCGAACAGCCCCTATTCGGCCAGCAAGGCGGCCAGCGACCACCTGGTGCGAGCCTGGTTCCACACCTACGGGTTGCCGGTGCTGACGACGAACTGCTCCAACAACTACGGTCCGTTCCATTTTCCGGAAAAACTCATTCCGCTGATGATCGTCAACGCGCTGGCGGGCAAGCCGCTGCCGATCTATGGCGACGGCCTGAACGTGCGCGACTGGCTCTACGTCAAGGACCACTGCAGCGCCATCCGTGAAGTGCTGGCGCGCGGCCAGCCGGGCGAGACCTACAACATCGGCGGCTGGAACGAACGCACCAACCGGCAGATCGTCGATGCGGTGTGCGCGCTGCTCGACGAGCTGCGGCCCGATGCCGCCGGGCCGCACAGCCGGCTCATCCGTTTCGTCACCGATCGGCCGGGGCACGACCGGCGCTATGCCATCGATGCGCGCAAGATCGAGCGCGAACTCGGCTGGCGGCCGGCCGAGAGCTTCGAGACCGGTATCCGCAAGACCGTGCAGTGGTACCTGGGGCATGAGGACTGGGTGCGGCGCGTGCAGAGCGGCGCCTATCGCGACTGGATGGCCCAGCACTATGGCGCCGCCGCCGGCGCGCCATCGAAGGCTTGACACACGGCCCGTGCCAAGCGGCAGCATCCGGGCGCAGCACAGTGCCAAACGCCAAACGCCAAACGCCTGGCGCGGCGTCGGCGCGTGGCAATGGCTGCGCCATGCGCACAACCCCGGGCGCGATGTCGGCGTCAGGCCCAGGCTATGCTGATTGACATGATTGATCCCGGCAAGGCCTGTTCCTCCAAGATTCCGCAATCGGTGCTCGTGGTCATCCACACACCCGAGCTTCAGGTGCTGCTGATCGAGCGCGCCGACAAGCCGGGCTTCTGGCAAAGCGTCACCGGCTCGCTCGACACGCCCGGCGAAGCGCTGGACGACACCTGCGTGCGCGAGGTCGAGGAGGAAACCGGCATCCTCGTCGGCAGCCGAGGCGTGCCCCGCTCGGCGCTGTGCGACTGGGGGCTGCGCAATGTCTACGAGATTTACCCCGTCTGGCGCCACCGCTATGCGCCCGGTGTGACGCACAACACCGAACATGTCTTCGGCTTGACGGTGGACCCGGGCACGACGGTGCGCCTGAATCCGCGCGAGCACCTTCACTTCGGCTGGTGGCCCTGGCGCGAAGCGGCGGATCGCTGCTTCTCGCCCAGCAATGCCGAAGCCATCCTGCAACTGCCGCGCTTCCTGCCCCGCCACAGTCCATGAACCCCTACGCCTCGCCCGGCTTCGCAGCCTCGACGACGATGAACCTGTCGACCTTGCGCGTGGCCACCTACAACATCCACAAGGGGGTGCGCGGGCTCGGTCCGAGCAAGCGGCTGGAGATCCACAACCTCGGCCTGGGCGTAAAGGCGCTGGATGCCGACCTGGTGTTCCTGCAGGAGGTGCGGCTGTTCCACACGCGCGACGCGCGCCAGTTCGAGCGCACCTGGTTCGGCTGGCCCGACGGCGGACAGGCGCAGTTCCTCGCGCCCGAGGGCTACGACGTGGCCTACCGCACGAACGCCACCACGCGCCATGGCGAGCACGGCAACGCGCTGCTCTCGCGCTGGCCGCTGGGTGAGGTCGGCCACCACGATGTCAGCGACCACCGCTTCGAGCAGCGCGGCTTGCTGCATGTGCCGGTGCGCTGGAACGCTCAACCGCTGCACGCCGTGGTGGTGCACTTCGGCCTGGCCCACCGCAGCCGCGTGCGCCAGGTGCAGCGCCTGGCCGACTTCATTGCCGCACACGTGCCGCCGCGGGAGATGCTGATCGTGGCCGGTGATTTCAATGACTGGGGCGAGAAGCTGGACGCGCCGATGTTCGAACTCGGGCTGCAACGCGCGCAATCGCCGCAGGGGCGCGCAGTACATCGGATGACCTTTCCTTCGCGCGTGCCGGTGTTCGCGATGGACCGCATCTACACGCGGGGGCTGGCTTGCCGTTCCACCGCCGTGCCGCGTGGCACGGCCTGGGCGCGCATGTCGGATCATCTGCCGCTGCTGGCCGAGCTGCAACGGGCGTAGGAGCCGTGTCGCAACCACTCGCACCCCTTGGACAGGCCCGGCCATTCCGCCCCGTGGCCTGAGGGCGCCCAGCCCGAGGACTCGCCGCTGTGGGCCTGGCAGGCGCTGCCCACGGCCGACTTCGTGGGCGGCAACAGCGTGCATCTGCTGCACGGCGGCGACGAACTCTTCCCAGCCATGCATCGTGCCATCGGCAGCGCACGATCGCAGGTCTGGCTGGCCAGCTACATCTTTCACGACGACGAGGCCGGCCGCGAGATGAGCGAGGTGCTGCGCGCCGCCGCGCATCGCGGCGTGGCGGTGCAGGTGGTGGTCGACGGCTTCGGCTGCATGGCCACCTTGCCACGGCTGCGCGCCTGGCTGGCCGCACCGGGGCTGTCGCTGGAGGTGTTTCGGCCACTCGATCGCTTGTCGGCCTGGTTGCAGCCGGGGCAGCTGCGGCGCCTGCACCAGAAGCTGTGCGTCGTCGACGACGAGGTGGCTTTCGTCGGCGGCATCAACATCATCGATGACCGCAACGACCAGTGGCATGGGCGCACCGAGGTGCCGCGCCTGGACTTTGCAGTCGAGTTGCGCGGGCCGGTGGTGGTGCCGGTGCAGCGCATGGCACGCGCGCTGTGCGTGCGCGCCCGGCTCGGCCATGAATGGCGCACCGAAGTGCGCACGCTGGCACGCGGCAAACGCCCGCTGGCCAGCACCTTGCGGCTGCTGCGCGAGTGGCGCGGCCCGGGCCCGGCCGACACGCCGCCGCTGCAGGGCGAGGCGCTGCTGCCGGTGCGCGTGGCCTTCGTGGTGCGCGACAACCTGCGCCAGCGGCGCGCCATCGAACGCAGCTACATCGAAGCCCTGCGCGGCGCCGGCGAGAGCGTGGACATTGCCTGCCCCTACTTCTATCCGGGGCGCGGCTTCAAGCGTGCGCTGCTCAACGCCGCAGGGCGCGGTGTGCGCGTGCGCCTGCTGCTGCAGGGCAAGGTCGACTACCGGCTGGCCGGGCTGGCGGCGCGCGTGCTCTACGACGAACTGCTGTCCAAGGGGGTGCGCATATTCGAGTACACCCCCGCCTTCCTGCATGCCAAGGTGGCGGTGGTGGATGAAAGCTGGGCCACCGTGGGCAGCTCCAACATCGACCCCTTGTCGCTGCTGCTCAACCTGGAGGCCAACGCCGTGGTGCGCGACATCGACTTCGCACGCCAGTTGCGCCGGCAGATCGACGAGGCAAGCGCGCAATCGCACGAGGTCAAGGCCACGCCGCTGCGCGAGGGCTGGCGCCGCTGGCTGTCGCGCGGCGTGGTCGCCTGGTGTGCCAACCTCTACTTGCGCGTGGCCGGCATCACCGGGCGATACTGAAGCCGGCGCCTGTGGCGCGCAAGGCCCTGTTCAGTGCCGCGTCGTGGCCGACAATGGATCCTCGCCGAAGCGGTTCGGCCCGGCGCTGCCGCGCCGAAAGCCGTTGTCGATCAAGGCCCAGATCCAGCCGATCACGGGCACGAGGTTCACCAGCACCCACCAGCCCGACTTGTCACGGTCGTGCCAGCGCTTCACCGACACCGCCAACGCCGGCCAGACGAGCAGCAGGTTGACGATCAGGTCGGCCGTGTGCGCGCGCACCCGTGCGATGCCCAGCAAACCCTGGCCCAGCACGGCCAGGCCGAGCAGCGCGAGCACGCCATAGAGCCAGAACTGGCGGCGCGACAGCCGCCCGCGAAAGCCGAAGAACAGCTGCATCGGTGGCATGCGTTCGGCAAAGGGGTTGGTGGTGCTCTCGGCAGCGTGCATGCGCGCAGTATTCCATGACCGCGCCGCACAATGCCGCCATGCCCGACACCCGCAGCCCTGACGACGCGTCCGGCGAAGCGCACGCCGCAGAGCTGATCGTGCTTCGCGCGCAAGGCCTGTATTGCCCGGCCGGTGACTTCTACATCGATCCCTGGCGGCCGGTGAACCGTGCCGTCATCACCCATGCCCACGCCGACCATGCGCGCCCCGGACACGCCCACTACCTGTGCAGCGTCGAGGGCGCCGGCCTGTTGCGCGCGCGCCTGGGCGATGTCAGCCTGCAGGCCCTGGCCTGGGGCGAGGCGGTGGTGCTGGGCGGGGTGCGCCTGAGCCTGCACCCGGCCGGCCATGTGCTGGGCGCGGCGCAGGTGCGTGTCGAACACCGGGGCCAGGTGTGGGTGGCTTCGGGCGACTACTTCGTCAGCGGCGCCGGCGACAGCAACCCGTGCTGCGCCGCCTTCGAAGCGCTGCGCTGCCACTGCTTCATCACCGAATCCACCTTCGGCCTGCCGGTCTATCGCTGGCGGCCGCAGGCCGAGATCTTCGCCGAGGTGAATGCCTGGTGGCAGCGCAATGCCGACGCACAGCGGCCCAGCCTGCTCATGGCCTACAGCCTGGGCAAGGCGCAACGCCTGCTGGCCGGCGTGGACGCGTCGATCGGCCCGATCCTGGTGCACGCTGCCGTCGAGCCGCTGAACGCCGCCTACCGCGCCGCCGGCGTGCGGCTCCCGCCGACCCTGACCGCGACGCAAGCCACGCCGCGCGACAGCGCAACGCGGGCGCTGGTCATTGCCCCGCCTGCCGTGCATGGCAGCGCCTGGGCGCGCCGTTTCGGCGATTTCAGCGATGCCTTTGCCAGCGGCTGGATGCAGTTGCGTGGCGCACGCCGGCGCCAGGGCGTGGACCGCGGTTTCGTGCTCAGCGATCACGCCGATTGGCCGGGCCTGTGCTCGGCCATCCGCGCCACCGGTGCCTCGCGCATCATCGTCACGCACGGTCAGGAAGCGGTGATGGTGCGCTGGTTGCGCGAGCAGGGGCTGCAGGCGGAAACCTTCCGCACCGAGTTCGGTGACGATGCCGGTGACACGCCGGCGCCGGCCGCGCCGCAGTAGTGCCGGCAGGCATCCGGTGCCCGGCCTGCGTGTCGCTGCCCCCGCCAGCCGGTGATGCCCGTGCCGCGACAGTCGCTGGCCCGCATCGGCCGGCGCTCAGCTCGCTGCCAGCGCCTGGCGGATGGCCTCGATGCGTGAGCGGTTGACGCCGAAATCCTTGCGGCCCAGGCGCGAGGCCGAGCGCACCTGCACCAGGCCGCTGGCCGGGTCGAACCAGAACTCGGCGTCGTCGACGAACTTCATGAGCCGCGTGCTGAACTGCACATACAGGTAGTCGGGGCGGCTTTCGACCACCTTGGCGCCGGGCATCGTCTCGGCGATGCGCTTGATCTGCGCGATCGTCGCCGGCCCGTCGCCTTTCAGCGCCAAGGGTGCGATGCGCGCGTAGTCCTGCATCGGGTGTTGCACCCACATGTCGGCCTGGCTGCTGACACTGTTGGGCGTCTTCGACGGCGGCTTGAGCCGGCCGTCCCGCGCCCCCATGTGGCCGGGGGCGCGCCCGCTGAAGGCACCGAACTGTGCCGCCAGCAGGGTCAGCGCCGCGAGGCCCAGCGCGGCGATGAGCAGCCACTTCAGTACTTGCATGCCGGGCCTTCGCGGGTGAGAGGCAGCGATTGTGCGCGCCGGGGCGATGCCCCTTCAGCGGCGCTTGCTGCCGCCGCCCAGGATGCCGCCGAGCACGCCGCGGAATATCTCCCGCCCCACGGCCGAGCCCATGCTGCGCACGGCCGAATTGGCTGCCTTTTCGACCAGGCCCTCGTGCTTGCCGCCGCGCGGCCCGGTGCGGCCGAAGAGCATGTCTTTCAGCTCGCCCATCATGCCGCCGGAGCCGGGCTCGGCCGTGTTGGCCTTGCCGCCCGGTGCCGAGAGCTCCTGCGCCGCGTCACCGCTGGCCTGAGCCCGGCCCTTGAGTCTTTCATAGGCCGACTCGCGGTCCACCGTCTTCTCGTAGGCGCCGGCGACGAGCGAGCCCTGGATCAGCGCGGCGCGCTGCTCGGGCGTGATCGGCCCGATCTGGCTGCCCGGGGGCAGCACGTAGACACGCTGCGTCACGCTCGGGCGGCCCTTCTCGTCGAGGAAGCTGACCAGCGCCTCGCCCACCGCCAGCTCGGTGATGGCGGTTTCGATGTCCAGGCCGGGGTTGGCGCGCATCGTGCTGGCCGCCGCCTTGACCGCCTTCTGGTCGCGCGGCGTGAAGGCGCGCAGGGCGTGCTGCACGCGGTTGCCCAGTTGCGCCAGCACCGTGTCCGGGATGTCCAGCGGGTTCTGCGTCACGAAGTACACGCCCACGCCCTTGCTGCGCACCAGCCGCACGACGAGTTCGATGCGCTCGACCAGCGCTGCCGGCGCGTCCTTGAACAGCAGATGCGCCTCGTCGAAGAAGAACACGAGCTTGGGCTTGTCCAGGTCGCCCACCTCGGGCAGCTGCTCGAACAGCTCGCTCAGCATCCACAGCAGGAAGGTGGCGTACAGGCGCGGGCTGTTCATCAGCTGGTCGGCGGCCAGGATGTTGACGATGCCCATCGGCGCAGGGCCGCCCCTAGCCGATGAGCCCCCTTGGGGGGCCGGCGCCGCAGGCGCCTTGGGGGCGTGATGCGCGTCGGCGGTTTGCATGAAATCGGCGATGTCGAGCATCGGCTCGCCGAAGAAGCGCTCGCCGCCTTGTTCGCCGATCTGCAGCAGCCCGCGCTGGATGGCGCCGATGCTGGCTGGGCTGACGTTGCCGTACTCGGTCTTGTACTGCGCGGCGTTGTCGCCCACGTGCTGCAGCATCGCGCGCAGGTCCTTCAGGTCGAGCAGCAGCCAGCCGTTGTCGTCGGCGATCTTGAAGACCATGCTGAGCACGCCGGCCTGGGTTTCGTTCAGCGCCAGCATGCGCGCCAGAAGCAGCGGGCCCATGTCGGAGATGGTGGCGCGCACCGGGTGGCCCTGCGCCTTCTTTTCGTCGGCGAACACGTCCCACAGCGTGCACGGGCAGGCCAAGGCTTGCGGCGGCTCGATGCCGCGTTCCTTCAGCACCGCCGCCATCTTGGCCGGCACGCTGCCCACCTGGCTGATGCCGGTGAGGTCGCCCTTGACGTCGGCCATGAACACCGGCACGCCGAGCCGGCTGAAGTTCTCGGCCAAGGTCTGCAAGGTGATGGTCTTGCCGGTGCCGGTGGCGCCGGTGATCAGCCCATGGCGGTTGGCCAGCGCGGGCAACAGGTGGCATTCGGTGTCGCCGTGCCGGGCGACGAGGATCGGGTCGGCCATGAGCGCGCTTTCGTGAAGGTGGTGAAAAGTAGAATGCGAGTCTATCCAACCGTTGAATCCGGCCCGCAGCAGTTTTCGGGCCACAGGAGCACCCGCAGCATGGCCGGACATTCCAAATGGGCCAACATCCAGCACCGCAAGGGCCGCCAGGACGAAAAGCGCGCCAAGATCTGGACGCGCGTGATCCGTGAGATCACCGTGGCCGCGCGCCAGGGCGGCGGCGACCTGGGCATGAACCCGCGCCTGCGCCTGGCGGTGGAAAAGGCCAAGGCTGCCAACATGCCGGCGGACCGCATCAAGTACAACATCGACAAGGCCTCGGGCACGCTCGAAGGCCTGAGCTACGAGGAGATCCGCTACGAGGGCTACGGCATCGGCGGCGCGGCCATCATCGTCGACTGCATGACCGACAACCGCGTGCGCACCGTGGCCGAGGTGCGCCATGCCTTCAGCAAGTACGGCGGCAACATGGGCACCGAAGGCTCGGTGGCCTTTCAGTTCAAGCATTGCGGCCAGTTGATCTTTGCCCCGGGCACGAACGAGGACAAGCTCATGGAGGTGGCGCTGGAGGCTGGCGCCGAGGACGTCATCAGCGACGACGACGGCGCGGTCGAGGTGCTGTGCGCGGTGGGCGATTTCGAAGCCGTGCAGGCTGCACTGCAGGCCGCCGGCCTGAAACCCGAGGTGGCCGGCGTGACGATGCGTGCCGAGAACGACATCGAGCTGCACGGCGAAGAGGCGGCACGCATGCGCAAGCTGCTCGACGTGCTGGAAGACCTGGACGACACGCAGGACGTGTTCCACAACGCTGTCATATGACCCCCCCCCGAAGCGCCTTCGTCCCGGCTACCGGCAAGCATGCCGGCAGCCCTTCGCAGGCGTGGAACAGTCCGCAGGGACTGTTCCACGTCGCTGCTCAGCCCCCCCAGGGGGGGCGAGACTGCACCGAGCGAGCGCCTGCGCGCTCGCGAGTGGCTGTCGAGCGCCCGGCGGAGCCGGTTCCGCGGTGGCCGCTTGACCGCGTTGGCCGCGCTTGCCATGCTTGGCGCTTTGCCGCTGAGGTCCTTTCGCCATGAAGGTGCTGGTCATCGGCGGCGGCGGGCGCGAGCATGCGCTGGCCTGGAAGCTGGCACAGTCGCCGCGCGTGCAGATGGTGTATCTGGCGCCGGGCAATGGCGGCACGGCGCGCGACCCGCAGTTGCGCAACGTGGCCATCACTGACCTGCGCGCGCTGGCCGACTTTGCGCAGGCCGAGAAGATCGCCCTCACCGTGGTCGGCCCCGAGGCGGCGCTGGCCGCGGGTGTGGTGGACCTGTTCCGCGAGCGCGGCTTGCGCATCTTCGGCCCCACGCGCGCCGCGGCGCAACTGGAAAGCTCCAAGGCCTTCGCCAAGGACTTTATGCGCAGGCATCGCATCCCCACCGCCGACTACGCCACTTTCGGCGATGCCGCCGAGGCGCGTGCGTTCGTGCAGCAGCACGGCGTGCCGATCGTCATCAAGGCCGACGGCCTGGCCGCCGGCAAGGGCGTGGTGGTGGCGACGAGCCTGGAGCAGGCGTTCGAGGCCATCGACTGGATGCTGCTGGATGACCGCCTGGGCGTGGCGCACAACGCCGGTGGCGCGCGCGTGGTCATCGAGCAGTTCCTCGAAGGCGAGGAGGCCAGCTTCATCGTCATGTGCGACGGCAGGAACGTGCTGCCGCTGGCCACCAGCCAGGACCACAAGCGGCTGCTCGACGGCGACGCCGGGCCCAACACCGGCGGCATGGGCGCGTATTCGCCGGCGCCGGTGGTCACGCCCAACGTGCATGCCCGCGTGATGCAGGAGATCGTGCTGCCCACGGTGGCCGGCATGGCCAGGGACGGCGTGCCCTTCACCGGTTTCCTGTATGCCGGGCTGATGATCGATGCGGCGGGGCAGCCGCGCACGGTGGAGTTCAACGCCCGGCTCGGCGACCCGGAGACGCAGCCGATCCTGATGCGCCTGAAGAGCGACCTGCTCGAGGTGCTGTTCCACGCCACCGACGGCACGCTCGATCAGGCGCAGCTGCAGTGGGACCGCCGCGTGGCCCTGGGCGTGGTGGTGGCCGCGGCCGGCTATCCGATGGCGCCGCGCCAGGGCGATGCCATCACCGGCTTGCCCGCGCCGGCCGAGGATCTGCAGGTCTTCCATGCCGGCACGGCCGAGCGCGACGGCGCGCTGGTGACCAGCGGCGGGCGCGTGCTGTGCGTCACCGCCCTCGGCGAGAAGGTCAAGACCGCGCAGCAGCGCGCCTATGCCGCACTCCAAGGCATCCGCATCGACGGGGCGATGCATCGCACCGACATCGGCCACCGCGCCATCAGGCGTTGAAGGGAGCTTGAACTTGAGCCAGGCATTCCAGAGCGCCCCGGTGCGCGACTATCTGCTCGGCCTGCAGCGCCACATCGTCGACAGCTTCCAGGCCGAGGACGGCAAGCCCTTCATCAGCGACGGCTGGACGCGCCCGCAAGGTGGCGCGCTCGAAGGCGACGGGCTGTCACGCCTGGTCGAGCAGGGCCAGGTGTTCGAACGCGCCGGCTGCAACTTCAGCCATGTCAAGGGCAAGAAGCTGCCGCCTTCGGCCACGCAGCACCGCCCCGAGTTGGCCGGCGCGCCCTTCGAGGCGCTGGGCGTGTCGCTGGTGATGCACCCGCGAAACCCGCACGTGCCCACGGTGCACATGAACGTGCGCATGTTCGCCGCGCTGCCCGAAGGCCAGGCGCCGGTGAGCTGGTTCGGCGGCGGCATGGACCTGACGCCGTACTACGGCGTCGAAGAGGACGCGGTGCACTTCCACCGCTGCTGCCGCGACGCGCTGGCGCCCTTTGGCCAGGACAAGTACCCGCGCTTCAAGACCTGGTGCGACGAGTACTTCTTCCTCAAGCACCGCGGCGAGGCTCGCGGCATCGGCGGCGTGTTCTTCGACGACTTTGCCGAGCTGGGCTTCGAGCGCAGCTTCGCGATGATGCGCGCCGTGGGCGATGCCTTTGTCGGTGCCTACCTGCCGATCGTGAAGCGCCGCCGCGCCACGCCCTACGGCGAGGCCGAGCGCGAGTTCCAGCTCTACCGGCGCGGGCGTTATGTCGAGTTCAACCTGGTGTTCGACCGCGGCACGCACTTCGGCCTGCAGTCGGGCGGGCGCACCGAGAGCATCCTGATGTCGATGCCGCCCGTCGTGAAGTGGCGCTACGACTGGATGCCCGAGCCCGGCTCGGCCGAGGCGCGGCTGTACCGCGACTTCCTGCCCGTGCGTGACTGGCTGGCCGAGCCGGTGCCACAAGCCGAGTGACCCACTTGCCGCAGCGCTGGCCCGGTGCGAGCGCAGGCATCCCTGCGAGCAGACGGATCGGCCTGTTCGGCGGCAGCTTCGACCCGGTGCACCTGGCGCATCTGGCGCTGGCGCAGCAGGCGCTGCAGCAACTGCAGCTCGATCAATTGCGCTGGGTGCCGGTGGCCCAGCCCTGGCAAAAGGCGCGCACGCTCACGCCGGCGGCGCACCGCGAGGCCATGCTGCGCCTGGCCATCGAAGGCGAGCCACGCTTCATGCTCGAGCGCTGCGAGCTCGAACGCCCGGGGCCCAGCTACACGCTCGACACCGTGCGGGAACTGCAGGCCGATCAGAGCGATGCGCAATGGTTCCTGATCATCGGGCAGGACCAGTACGCCGGCCTGCACACCTGGGTCGGTTTCGAGGAACTGCTGCAACGCGTGACACTGGCGGTGGCGCAGCGCCCCGGTGCCAAGGCGTCCACCGATGCGCGGGTTCGGTGCGCAGCCGCCTGCACCTTGCAACTGCCGGACATGCCCGTCTCGGCCACGGCGATCCGCCAGCGCGTGGCCGCCGGGCTCGACATCAGTGCACTGGTGCCGCCGGCCGTGGCGCACTATATTCACCAACACCGCCTCTATCAGGGCACCCACAGGAGCTGAATGGACATCCGCAAACTGCAGCGCGCCATCGTCGATGGCCT
>DASQFA010000633.1:0-4205 GCA_035633375.1 Rubrivivax sp. | reverse complement strand
TGGCTCAGCCGCCAGGCCAGCAGCGAGGCCAGACCCAGGTGCACCAGGCGCCCGGCGAAGGGGTACAAGAACAGGTGGTGCCCTTCGCGCGAGCGGAATCGTTCGACGAGCAGCGTCTTCGAGCTCGGCAGCTTCGACAAGCGCATCTGCGCCTGCAGCATCGGCCCGGCGCACGACAACTCCGGCTCGAACCAGTCGCCCTGCGCGCAGCCGTCCAGCACCGCCAGCGTGGCATCGGCCAGCTCGCTGGAAAGGGGCATGCGCCCACCGCCCCAGGCCGGCACGATGCCGCGCCTGGCCGTGGTCTTGCGCACATAGGCCGCCATGTCCTGCGTGCGCACGTACTCGAGCACGCGCCCGCCGAAGACGAAGCAGTCACCCGGCTTCAGCCGGGCGATGAAGCTCTCTTCCACCGTGCCGAGCGTGCCGCCGCTCAGCCACTTCACCTGCATCGAGGCGTCGGCGACGATGGTGCCCACCTGCAGCCGGTGGCGCAGCGCGATGCCGCGGCTGGGCACGCGGTAGCGGCCGTCCTGCAAGACCACGCGCTGGTACTCGGGATAGGCCTGCAGGCTGTCGCCGCCGCGCACCACGAAGTCCAGCGCCCATTGGAAGGCCTCGCGCGTCAGCGCGCGGTAGCTCCAGGCGGTGCGCACTTCGCGCCACATTGCATCGGCGTCGAAGCCGCCGCCCAGGGCCATGCTCACCAGATGCTGCACGAGCACGTCCAGCGGCTGATGCGGCGCGCTGCGCGCTTCCACCTGGCCGGCCAGCGCGGCGCGGCGCGCGGCCACCGCTTCCACCAGTTCCAGCGTGTTCGTCGGCACCAGCGTCACGCGGCTGGGCCGGCCGGGCTGGTGGCCCGAGCGGCCGGCGCGCTGCAACAGCCGCGCCACGCCCTTGGCGCTGCCGATCTGCAGCACGCGCTCCACCGGCAGGAAGTCCACACCCAGGTCGAGCGACGAGGTGGCCACCACGGCCTTCAACGTGCCGGCCTTCAAGCCGGCCTCGACCCACGCGCGCACGCTCTTGTCGAGCGAGCCATGGTGCAACGCGATCTGGCCGGCCCAGTCAGGCCGCTGGGCCAGGATCATCTGGTACCAGGCCTCGGCCTGCGAGCGCACGTTGGTGAAGACCAGCGTGGTCGTCGAGCGCTCGATCTGCTCGACCACCGGGCGCAGCATCTGCGTGCCCAAGTGCCCGCCCCAGGAGAAGCGCCCCGGTTCGTGCGGCAGCAGCGTGTCGATGTGCAAGGCCTTGTCGATGCGCCCGCGCACCAGCACGCCGCTGCGCGCCGGGCGCGCGCCGAGCAGCGCCTGCATCGCCTCGTCGACGTTGCCGAGCGTGGCCGACAGGCCCCACACCACCAGTTGCGGGTGCCACTGGCACAGCCGCGCCAGCGCCAGTTGCACCTGCACGCCGCGCTTGTTGGCGATGAGCTCGTGCCACTCATCGACGATGACGGTGTGCAGCGCGGCGAAGTCCTCTCTGGCGCGTTCGCGCGTCAGCAGCAGCGTCAGAGATTCGGGCGTCGTCACCAGCGCGTTGGGCGCGCGTTTGTCCTGGCGTGCACGCTCGGCCGCGGGCGTGTCGCCGGTGCGCAGGCCGACCGTCCAGTGCGGCGCCAGTGCAGCCAGCGGCTGCTGCAAGGCACCTGCGGTGTCGCCAGCCAGGGCACGCATCGGCGTCAGCCACAGCACTTGCAGCCCGGCGTTGTCGCAGCGCCGGGCCAGGGCTCCCAGCCACACCGCATAGGTCTTGCCGCTGCCGGTAGTGGCGTGCAGCAGGCCGCTGCGCCCCTGCCGCATGGCCGCCCAGACCTCGCGCTGGAACTCGAAGACCGACCAGCCGCGCGCCTGGAACCAGGCCTGCAAACCGTCGTTCACGGCCGCTGGTGCGGGCTTCATGGCGGCACGTTCGTCGCCGGCGGCCACGGCCTTCAGAACGGCCTGCCCAGGTACAGGTACACCGCCGCGGTGCCCTGGTTGGCATAGCCCACGCCGAAATAGGCCGCGCCCAACGGCGTGTCCGCCGCCAGATAGGCCGTGCCGGACTGGAACGACGAGCGATTGTTCAACGCGACGGTCTGCGGCATGTCGGCAATCTCGTAGGCCAGCCCGGCGTACACGCCTTCGAACAGCGGCACGCTGCCCAGCCGAGCCTGGTAGAGCGCGCGGCCATAGACGAACCGGGTGCCCAGCAATTGCTGCAGCCTGAACCCCGACATGTTGAGGAAGCCGCCCAGCCTGAACATCGCATACACCGGCAGCGGATCGTCACCGATCGAGCCGCCGCCGCGCAGCGCCAGCCGCAGCGTGTGCGCGTCGTGCGAGAAGGCCGCGCGCACTTCGGCGTCGTAGCGGTCGTAGTCCTGGCTCGCACCGAGCTGGCTGCGCGAGACCAGCGCGTTCAATGCCAGCAGGTAACCCGAACGCGCAAAACTCGCGCTGTCCAGCTGGTCGATGCGCAGCGAGGCCTGCACCAGACCCAGGTCCACCTCCAGGCTCTTTGGCAGGAACAGCTGCCCGCTGCTGAGCTCGAGCTCGCTGTTGCCGCGGTAGACCCCGAGCCGCAGCTGGCCGTAGTGGCTGAAGTTCAAGCCCGCATCCAGACCCGCGCCCAGGGTGTGTTCGCGGTACAGCGCCGCCAGCACGTCGCCGCTGTAGAGGTACAGCGGCGTGTCGCTGTAGGCGACACGCGGTTCCACGAACCAACGCTGGCTGGGCGACAGCGGCTGGTAGAAGCGGCTGGCCAGCACCACGTCGTTGCCCAGCACGACGTCGTTGCGCCATTCGGCGCCCAGGCTGTTGAGCCAGGTCGAGCGCAGCTGACCGTAGAAGTTGAACTGTGCGTCCTGCCCCAGGTCGGACGACAGCGACAGCCCGAGGCGCAGGTACTGCGGTCCCCAGCCCTTCTCGGTGACGTTGACCACCAGCGTCTGCGTGCCGCCCGCGTCCAGCAGCTCAGGACGCACGCTTTCGAAATCACCGCTGCCGTAGATGCGGCGCATGTCCAGATCGAGCACGTCCTGGTCCAGCGGCTGGCCGGCCTGCGTCTGCATCGTCTGCACGATCGACTCGGCGTTGACGCGCCGTTGGCCGGCGATCTCGACCGCAGCGATCACCGGCAGCGCCGGGGCCTCGCCGCTTTGTTGCTGCCGGCGCAGTTGCGCGAATTCGGGTGCCGGCACGGCCAGCGCCCGCAGGCGCGGCGCGGCCTGCAGCGCCGCGGCCTGGCCGAAAGGCACGGCCTTGATCAGGTTGTCGAAGTCGGCGGCGGAAAAATCGCCCAGCGCCGGCTCGATGAGCACGTCCTGCGGCCGCAGTTGCTGCAGCGACTGGCGCACGTTCTGCTCGGTCAGGATGCCCAGCGTCTGCATCGACACGCCCTGCAGGCCGTCGATCTGGTCGGGCCGCAGCAAGGGCGTGCCCAGGTTCACCGCAATGATGACATCGGCGCCCATCTCGCGCGCCACGTCGACCGGCAGGTTGCGCACCAGCCCGCCGTCGATAAGCAGCCGGTCGCCCAGTTTCAGCGGCGCGATCAACCCCGGCACCGCCATGCTGGCACGCATCGCCGTGGGCAGCAGACCCCGGTCGAAGACCACCATCTGGCCGTCGCCCAGGCTGGTGGCCACCGCGCGAAAGGGTATCGGCAGCTGGTCGAATCGGCGCGCATCGCGCACCCTGACCAGCCGGCGCAGTTCAGCTTCCAGGGCCACGCCATTGATCAGGCCCTTGGGCAGCGACAGCTTGCCGTCGTTCAGTCCCAGCTCGGGCGCGGCCAGCGGCAGCGTGTCTTCAGCCTTGATGCGCATCGGCTGGTCCGCGCGCGGCGGCTTGTCGTTGAACAGCCGCTCGCTGGTGATCTGGGCCATCTCCGCGAGCATTTCGTCCGTGCCCATGCCGGAGGCATAGGACGCGCCGACGATCGCACCCATGCTGGTGCCTGCGATGCAGTGCACGGGCACGCGAAGATCCTCGAGCACCTTGAGGACACCGACGTGCGCCGCACCGCGCGCGCCGCCGCCGGACAGCACCAGGCAGATGCGCGGCCGCGACGCGGCCGGCGCCGTGGCCCCGGCGTCGAGGCCTTGCGCATCGACCGCCAATGCCTGCAGGACGAAGACCATCGCCAGGCCCAGCCGAATCGAGCCGTTCAAAGTGGAGAACATGGAGCCGCCCGGACAAAGGCCGGGATTTTGC
>DASQFA010000632.1:0-3055 GCA_035633375.1 Rubrivivax sp. | reverse complement strand
AGCTGCCCGGGGATCGGCTCGCCGCCGCGGTTCAGCCAGCGCACGACCGGGCTGTCGGGTGTCATCGCTTCCAGACCCGGCAGTTCGGTCGGGTCGGTGCGGCGCTGCGCCACCTCGCCGAGGAAGTCGATCAGCTCCGGCACCACCGGCAGCCCGGCCAGTTCCAGGCCCCACTTCAGCACCGAAAGGTAGGCATCGAGCCGGCGGCTGGCCAGCAGCGTGCCGCGCGCCGGGCAGGCGACGCGCAGCACGCGCTCGACGCGCAGGCCCTTGGACTGCGCCTCGCCGACCAGCGCCTGCAGGTCGCGGCGGTGCTGCGCGTAGTCTCGAGCCGCTTCGCCCGCAGACTTGGGCACGTCGGCGAACAGCGCCAGGTCCTCGGCGTGCAGCGCGCCGCTGCAGGCGCGCGCCAGTACTTCGGCGACGACGCCGCCGCGCGAATGGGTCAGCAGGTGCAAGCGCGCGCCCTTGGGCATCGCGCGCGCCAGCGTCAGTGCGTTGGCGATCGGGCTGGCGCCCATGGTCGGATGGTCGAGCGCGTGGACGCGGCCGCCGTAGTGGGCGAACAGCCGTGCCACCACGCCCGGGTGCAGCGTCCACAGCTTGCCGAAGGTGCTGACGGTGTCGACGAAGGTGCCGTGCACCATCACCAGCATCGGCCCGCCGTCGGCCGCGGCGCTGACGTTGTCGCGCTTGCGGCCGCTGCCCTTCAGCGGCTGCAGTTCATTGGCCGACAGTTCGTACACGCCGGCCTCGACACGGCCGTCGAGCTTCTTCGTGGCCAGCGCGCTGACGATGTCCACGCCGCGGTCGAGCACCAGGCCTTTGATGACGTCGACCGCGCTGAGCAGCACCTGGCCCATCCAGCCGCGCGTCACTCCTTGCGAGGCACCGGCCTCGAGCCCGGGCCAGCCCAACTGTGCCGGCACCGAGACGGCTTCGCCGTCGTCGGTGGCGGCGCGCGTGCCGGGCGCGGCCTGCGCGCGCATCAGGTCACGCGCCGACTCGGGGTGCAGCACCAGCGTGGGGCCGTTGGCGATGCTCAGGACCACCATGTCTTCGCCCGGCCGTGCGCTCAGGCGCACGCTGTCCCCCGCGCCGCGCCGCGCCCCCACGCGTACCGAAGCGCGGACCTCGCCACGCAGCCCCTGTGCGGCCGCAGACGCGGCCTGCAGCTGCCCGGGCACGATGAAGCTGATGTCTCGAGTCATTTCTTCCTCCGCAGCACAGTGTGTGTCAGGGTTCGCAGGCCGGCACGCGCCGCTGCGCGCTGACGCACAGATCCTTGTCGAGCCAGATTTCGAAAGTGTCGTTGGCCGGGCGCACGCCACGCAAGGTGGTGATCGTCGCCGGCTCGCCGCTGCGCTCGCCGACGATCTTCGCCAGCCAGCGGCCCCAGCCCGGGGCGCTGCCGCCATGCACGCGCACCTCGCTGCGCGAGGGCGCGCGTGCACCGACGTTTTCGATCGCCGGCACGGCATAACCCGCGGCGCGGATGCGCGCGCCCAGCGCCAGCGCCAGCGCGCGCTGCGCTTCGTCGGCGATCTGGATGTAGGCCAGCGGCGGCGTGGCGGCCTGCGCCTTGTCGAGCAACCCGCGCACTTGCGAGGCCAGTGCGCGCGGGTTGTCGCCCAGCGGCTGCACCGCAGTCAGCAGGCGTTGCACGCCGTCGCGCTGCACGTTCAGCGTGGCCGGGCTGGCGCTAAGCAGCAGTTGCAGGGTGTTCGTCGCACCCGCCGCAGCGGCCTCGCCGATCGGTGCTTCGGCCAGCCCGGACAGCGAGCGATCGATGGCCAGCGGCAGGGCGTCGGCCATCAGGCGCGGGTCCAGTGCCAGCGCGGTGGCGGCCGACAGGCGCGTCTGCGCCTGCGGCGCGAACAGCGCGTTCACCTGCGCTTCGATGGCGCGCTGCTGTTCCGGCGAAGGGGCCAGGAGCGGCAGTTGGGCCACGGGCGCGAGCACGGATGCGGCAATTGCACCGGGCAGCCTGGATGGGGTGCTCGCAGGCGGCGACGGCTTCGAGGCCTCGACTTTGGGCGCTACCTCGCCGCTGCGCGGCGCTGCGGCAGGCGCTTCGGCTGGCGACGGCGCCGGGGTGGCCGGTGCGGCAGCGGGCGCGGTGGCCACTGGCGACGGCGGTCGAGTCGCCGCGGGCCGAGCCGCTTCGCCAGGCAAGGCGGCTGCTGCGCCCGCTGACGGCAGCGCACGCGCCAACGGCGCGGCTTCGTCCAGGTTCAGCGCTGCCAGTTGCACACCGGCGTCTTCGCGCTGGCCTTCGTCCAGGTCGTTCGCATAGCGCAGCGCCAGGCCGAAACGCGTGCGCGCGTCGCGCGGCAGGATCAGCAGCGCATAGACATGCGCCAGGTAGTAGTGGGCGCGGCCGAGTTCCGGGTTGCTGTTCAGCGCGCTGAGGTAGGCATTGCGCGCCGCCTGCAGGTTGCGGTCGCGCGCGAAATGCGCGCTCAGCCCCTGCTGGAACTGCGCCAGCGCCTGCTGTTCGCGCCAGGCGTGCCAGCCGTAGCTGCCCGCGACGAGCAGCGCCAGCAGCAGCCCGGTCAATGCCAGCGGCCGGCGCCAGCGCCGCCACGGCCAACGCCCGGCCGGCAGCAGGCCTTGCGCCAGCCCGCCGGCCCCGCGCTTGACGTTGGCGAGCAATTCGACCCAGCCCGCATCGTCGCGGTCGCCGTCCCAATCGAGCATGTCGAGGGTGTGGATCGTGCCGAAGCCCAAGGGGGGGCGTACCTCCTGGATGCGCAAGGGCAGCAGCTTGCCCGCGTCGCGCGCATGCGAGGCCTCGTCGCGCACGAAGTTGGATGTCACCGAAGCCCGCGACCACAGCACCAGCACCACGCGCGCCGCGGCCAGGCGTTCGGCGATGACATCGGTAAAGTCCTGCCCGCCGGCGATCTGCCGATCCCACCACACCGACACGCCGCATTCGACCAGCGCCGAGGCCAGCGACTGCGCGGCGTCGCGGTCCTCGCGCGCGTAGCTGATGAACACGTCCAGCGGTGGCGCCGCGCCAGCGCTGCCGCCTGGCAATGTCGGCTCGACG
>DASQFA010000631.1:0-22822 GCA_035633375.1 Rubrivivax sp. | reverse complement strand
ACTTGCCCCCCAAACGGGGGCCCCCATCGAGCCCACCCTTTGGCGGATTTGCAGCGCGCCTGCGCGTGCCCAGAATTTGCACCAGCCCGACATGTCGTCGGGCTGGTCCTCAACCTCAACCGTATGGAGAAACGCCATGTTCCGCATCCTCGCTGCACTCATCCTTGCCGCCTTCGCCTTCAGCGCCCAGGCGGCCGTCGACGCCAACAAGGCCAACCAGGCCGAGCTGGAAACCGTCAAGGGCATCGGACCCGGCTTGTCCGGCAAGATCCTCGACGCGCGCAAGGCCGGCGCGTTCAAGGACTGGGTCGATCTGGTCGACCGCGTTGGCGGTGTCGGCCCCGGCAACGCCGCGCGCTTTTCGCAGGCCGGGCTGACCGTCAACAACGTGGCCTACGTGGCGCCGGTGGCCGCAGCGCCGGCCGAGAAGACCGAGAAGACCAGCGCGCGCAAGGCAGACAAGGCCGAGGCCGCAGCCGCCAAGCCGGCGGCGCCACGCTGAGCGCCAGGCCCGGATGCGCGGCGCGCGTCCGGGCTTGGCTGGTCAGGCGTAGACGATGCTTGCCTGCCCGTCGTGGGCCACGCTGCGCCAGCGTGCCAGGGCTTCGTCGCAGGGCCAGAAGCGCGCCTCGTCGCCCAGGTCCAGGTCGGCGGTGGCGTCGGCGCGGCGCAACTGCAGGCGCAGGCCCAGGCCCTGCACCAGGTCGCCTTGATCGGTGCGCAGCGTGCGTGCCGGCCAATGGCGCAGCAACTCGGCCACAGGCGGCAGCGTGCCGTTCAGCCGCACCCACAGGTGGCGCCCGAAACGCGCGCGGGCGCCGGCCAGGTCCCACAGCTGCGCCACCTCCAGGCGCAGGCCGCCAGAGAAACGGTCGAGCTTGACGCGGCCCTGCACGATCAAGAGTTCATCCTCGCGCAGCAACTCGCGGTGCGCCTCGAACAGCGCTTCGCTGGCCGCCGCCTCGATGATCTCGCTGCGGTCGTCGAGCTGGAAGATCATGACACGGCCACGCTGGCCATTGACCACGCGCAGCTCGCTGGCGATGCCGGCCAGCAGCTGCGGCTCGCGCGAATCGGCCAGGTCGGCGATGCGCCGCTTGCAGAACTGCCGCACCTCGGCCTCGCTCTGCTCGAACAGGTGCCCGGACAGGTAAAAGCCCAGCGCCGTCTTCTCGTGCGTCAGGCGCTCCTTGACGTCCCAGGGCGCGGCCGCCACCAGCGACGGCTCGTGCGTCGACGCGGCATGCGACACCTCGCCGTCATGGCCGAAGTCGAACAGCCCGCCCTGGTCGGCATGTGCGGCCTGCGTGTCGGCCCAGTCCATTGCCAGGCTCACGCTGGCCAGCAGTTGCGCACGCCCCCCGACGCCTTCGGCGCAGCCGCCCGAGGGGGCGTCGGCGGCTTGGGACGGCCCGGCGCCGCCTGCCCGCTCGGCGTGCAGCTTGTCGAAGGCACCGCACTTGATCAATGCCTCGACCACGCGCTTGTTGATGCGCTGGCGATCGACGCGCGCGCAGAAGTCGAACAGGCTGCGAAAGGGCGCGCCGCCCTGGCCGTCGTTTTCCGCCGTGCCCTCGCGTGCCGCGACGATGGCTTCGATGGCGGCCTGGCCCGTGCCCTTGATCGCGCCGAGGCCATAGCGCACACGCTGGTCGTCCACCGGCTCGAAGCGGTAGACGCCGCGGTTCACGTCCGGCGGCTCGAAGCTCACGCCGAACTGACTGGCGTCCTCGAGCAGCACCTTGAGCTTGTCGGTGTCGTCCATTTCCACGGTCATGTTGGCGGCGTAGAACTCGGCCGCGCAATGCACCTTCAGCCAGGCGGTGTGGTAGGCCAGCAGCGAATAGGCCGCGGCATGGCTCTTGTTGAAGCCATAACCTGCAAACTTCTCCATCAGGTCGAAGACTTCGTCGGCCTTGGGCGCCGCGATGCCCTTCGCGGCCGCGCCGGCGCGGAAGACCTCGCGCTGCTGCGCCATCTCCTCCGGCTTCTTCTTGCCCATCGCGCGGCGCAGCATGTCGGCGCTGCCCAGCGAATAGCCGGCCAGCAACTGCGCGGCCTGCATCACCTGTTCCTGGTAGACCATCACGCCGCAGGTCTCGCCGAGCACGCTCTCCAGCAGCGGGTGCGGATAGGCCACCGGCTCCTTGCCGTTCTTGCGCGCCAGGTAGGTCGGCATCAGATCCATGGGACCTGGCCGGTACAGCGCATTCAGCGCGATCAGGTCTTCCATCCGCCCGGGTCGCGCCTCGCGCAGCATGCCCTGCATGCCTCGGCTTTCGAACTGGAACACGGCTTCGGTCCGGCCTTCGGCGAAGAGGCGATAGACCTTCGCGTCGTCCAGCGGCAGCGTCTCGTAGTCGAAGTCCTTGTACTGCGGACGGCGCGCGCGGATGAAGTCCTTGGCCAGTTCCAGGATGGTCAGCGTGGCCAGGCCCAGGAAGTCGAATTTCACCAGTCCGATGGCCTCGACATCGTCTTTCGCGAACTGGCTCACCGCGCTGGCGCTGCCGGGCTGCTGGTACAGCGGGCAGAAGTCGGTGATCCTGCCCGGTGCGATGAGCACGCCGCCGGCATGCATGCCGACGTTGCGCACCAGGCCCTCGACGCGCATGGCCAGCGACAGCAGCTCGGCCACCTCTTCCTCGGCGGCTTCGCGCTGCTCGAGCTCGGGCGCTTCCTTGCGCGCGTAGATGATGCCGGGATCGGGCTTGTCGGGCACGCGCTGCAGCGTCACCTGCTTGCCCGGTGGCGCTGGGATCAGCTTGGCGATGCTGTCCACATGGCCGTAGCCCATGCCGAGCACGCGGCCGACATCGCGCAGCGCGGCCTTGGCAGCCAGGGTGCCGAAAGTCGCGATCTGGCTGACCGCGTCGCGGCCGTACTTGTCCTTCACGTAGTCGATGACACGTTCGCGGTTGGCCTGGCAGAAGTCGATGTCGAAGTCCGGCATCGAGACGCGCTCGGGGTTCAGGAAGCGCTCGAACAGCAGGTTGTATTGCAGCGGGTCCAGCCCGGTGATGAGCAGTGAATAGGCCACCAGCGAGCCGGCACCCGAGCCGCGCCCCGGGCCCACCGGGCAGCCGTGGGCGATGGCCCACTTGATGAAATCGCTGACGATCAGGAAGTAGCCCGGGAAGCCCATCTTCAGGATCGTGACGATCTCGAATTCCAGCCGCTCGACATAACGCGGGCGCTGCTGCTCGCGCTCGGCCAAATCCGGGTAACGGGTGGCCAGCCGCTGCTCCAGGCCTTCGACCGAGACCTTGCGGAAATAGTCCTCCAGCGCCATGCAGTCGGGGATCGGGAAGTTCGGCAGCTGCGGCTTGCCCAGTGTGAGCTGCAGGTTGCAGCGCTGCGCGATCAGCAGGCTGTTGGCCAGCGCCGAGGGCACATCGGCGAAGAGGGCCTCGATCTGCTGCTGCGTCTTGAAGTACTGCTCGGCGGAAAAGCGTTTCACGCGGCGCGGGTTGGCCAGTGTTTCACCTTCGGCGATGCACACCCGAGCTTCATGCGCCTCGTAGTCCTGGGCTTCGAGGAACTGCACCGGGTGCGTGGCCACCACCGGCAGGCGCAGCTGCGCGGCCAGCGCGACCGCGCGCCTGACGTGGGCCTCGTTCGTGGCCAGGCCGGCGCGCTGCAGCTCGAGGTAGAAGCGCCCCGCAAAGCACTGCGACAGGCGCTGCGCCAGCGCCTGCGCGCGCGCCTGGTCGCCCGACAGCAGCGCCATGCCGACGACGCCGCTGTCGGCACCCGACAGCGCGATCAGCCCCGCGTTCAGCTCGTCCAGCCAGGGCCACTTGATCCACGCCTGCGTGCGCTGCGCGTTGCGCGTCCAGCCACGGGCCAGCAGCTCGCACAGGTTCAGGTAGCCCTGCTCGGTCTGCACCAGCAGCAGCAGCCGGCTGGGCTGCTTGTCGCTGCCATCGGGCTCCATCCACAGGTCCACGCCGATGATCGGCTTGACGCCCTGGCCGCGGCACGCCTGGTAGAACTGCACCGCGCCGAACAGGTTGTTCAGGTCGGTGATGGCCAGCGCCACCTGGCCGTCGGCACGTGCCGCACCGGCCGCATCGTCGATGCGCAACATACCGTCGACGACCGAGAATTCGCTGTGCGTGCGCAGGTGGACGAAGGGCATGCGTGCATTGTAGGCAGCGGACTTTTGCCGTGGCCTTTCCTGCAGCGGCCCTTTGCAGCGGCCCTTTGCAGCGGCCCGTTGCAGCGGCCCGTTGCAGCGGCCACTTGCAACTGGCTGCGGCCACCCGGCTTCTAGAATGCCTCGGCCATGCCGACGTACGCCAGCGATCCCCACACCCTCGGCCACCGACGCGGCGCGCGCGGCAGATGAAAGCCCTGGCACTGAAGCTGCTCGGCGCGCTGTTGTTCCTCAGCGCGATCGCGATGTGGCTGTCACGCGCGCCCGACTGGCCTGTCGAGTCCCTGGTGGCGCGCTGGGCGCCCGCGCCTTCGGACTTCATCGACGTGAAGGGCCAGCTGGTGCACCTGCGGGACGTTGGCCCGCGCGACGACCCGACGCCGATCGTGCTGGTGCACGGCACCTCGGCCAGCCTGCACACCTGGGAGGGCTGGGCCGCCGCGCTGCGCACGCGGCACCGCGTCATCAGCTTCGACCTGCCCGGCTTCGGCCTGACCGGCCCCAGCGCCAGTGCCGACTACCGCGGCGACACCTATGCCCGTTTCGTGCTGGACCTGATGAACCAGCTGAAGGTGCAGCGCTTCGTCATCGCCGGCAACTCGCTCGGCGGCGAGGTCGCCTGGCGCACCGCGCTGCTGGCGCCGCAACGCGTGACCAAGCTGATCCTGGTGGATGCCATCGGGCCGGATTTCAAGTCGGCGTCGGTGCCGACCGGCTTTCTCGCGGCGCGCTTGCCGGTGCTGAACCGCCTGTTCGACTGGGTGCTGCCGCGCGCCATGGTGGTCTACAGCCTGCGCAACGTGTATGGCGACCCGGCGAAAGTGAACGATGCGCTGGTCGACCGCTACTACCAGCTCACGCTGCGCGAAGGCAACCGGCGCGCTCTGGTGCAGCGCTTGCAGCAACACCAGCCCGGGCAGGATGCCGAGCGCATCCGCGAGCTGACACTGCCGACGCTGATCCTGTGGGGCGGGCGCGACCGGCTCGTGCCGCCTTCGGTGGGCCGGCAGTTCCAGGACGACATCGCCGGCAGCGAGCGGGTGGTGTTCGACGAGCTGGGCCATGTGCCGCACGAAGAGGACGCGGCGCGCACCGTAGGGCCGGTGAAGGCCTTTCTGCAGCGACCCTGACGACGCGGGCGGCACTGCCCTACAGTGCACCTCTGTCGCCATGCACACCGCCGCACCCACGCCTCGAACATCCTGCGCGCCGCTGCTCGGCGCATACCGGGAAGTGCGTGCGCAAAGCGAGCGCCTGGTGGCGCCGCTGTCGGCCGAGGACTGCCAGCTGCAGTCGATGCCCGATGCCAGCCCGAGCAAATGGCACCTGGCACACACCACCTGGTTCTTCGAGACCTTCGTGCTGGAGCGCTTCGAAAGCGCCTTCCGGCCCTTCGATGCCGGCTATCGCGTGCTCTTCAACAGCTACTACCAGGGCGTGGGGCCTCAGCACCCGCGCGCGCACCGCGGGCTGCTCTCACGCCCCGGCCTGGACGAGGTGAGCGCCTATCGGCGGCAGGTAGACGCTCGCATGCACTCGCTGCTCGAGCAGCGTTGCGACGACGGCGAACTGCGCGGCATGCTCCAGCTGGGCCTGAACCACGAACAGCAACACCAGGAGCTGCTGCTCACCGACATCAAGCATGCGCTGTCGTGCAACCCGTCTTGGCCGGCCTACGCAGCGCCGCAGCATGATGCAGGCGTGCCGACGCAGGCGCTGCGCTGGCTGGGCGTGCCCGGCGGGCTGGTGGACATCGGCCACGACGCCACACTCGACGGCGCATTCCACTTCGACAACGAAGGCCCGAGACACCGCGTCTGCTTGCCTGACTTCGAGCTCGCCTCGAGACCGGTGAGCCATGGCGACTTCCAGGCCTTCATCGACGATGACGGTTACCGCCGTCACGAGCTGTGGCTGTCGATGGGTTGGGACTGGGTGCGCGCCGGCGCGCGGCGTGCGCCGCTGTACTGGCATGCCGACGCGGCCAGCTGCTTCACGATGCACGGCCGGCGCGGCATCGAGCGCGACGCGCCGCTGCCGCACCTGAGCTACTTCGAGGCGGATGCCTACGCACGCTGGGTCGGCGCGCGGCTGCCCACCGAGGCCGAGTGGGAGCACGCGGCACGGCACTTCGGCCTGCATGCAAGCGAGGGGCACTTCGCCGACCGCGGGCGCTTGCATCCGGCAAGCGCCGAAGGCGCCGACGATGCGCGGCCGATGCAGCTGTTCGGCGACGTGTGGGAATGGACGCAGTCGTCCTATGCGGCCTACCCCGGCTATCGGCCGGCGCGCGGTGCCGTGGGCGAATACAACGGCAAGTTCATGTGCAACCAGTTCGTGCTGCGCGGCGGCTCTTGCGTCACGCCGGCCGGCCATGTGCGCGCCAGCTACCGCAACTTCTTCCCACCCGAGTCACAGTGGCAGTTCAGCGGGTTGCGCCTGGCGCGAGAGCGTTGAGCCTGGACTACATCAACTCGACTCCAGCAGCCTCAACAACTCGGAGCGGAACTCGCTGCATGCCCGGCACTGTATCGGCAAGGGCCGTCGCGCCTGCAGGTCGCAGCGCGTATGCGGCCAGCTCGCACGGCCTGAGCTGCAGGGGACGCGTGCGGCACGAGCGGCCTGCGTCTCAGGTGATTGCCTTGTTCTGCTGCCAGTGAGCGAGTTGCTGGTGCGCGCCTTGCCTGGCAGCCTGCATCTGCGTGGCGTGGTCCGGCCGCTTGGCAGTGAGCTCGATCACGTAGCCGTTGGGATCACGGAAGTAGATCGAATCGATGAAGCCATGGTCGGCGATGCCGCGTGTCTCGATGCCGGCGGCCTTGCCCTTGGCGAACATCTTGTGCAGGTCTTCGCTGCTCACCTCGAGCGCGATGTGCAGGTCGTAGTCGTGCTGGTCCTTGAACTCGAAGGGACGCTCGGGGTCTTCGAAGAAGGCCAGGCACGAGCCGTCGTCCATCTCGTAGAACGAGTGCAGCGTGTGGGTGGCGCGGCCGCTCTTGGTTTCGGCGATGCGAAACGCGTTCACCAGCGGCAGGCCCAGGAAGCCCTCGTAGAACTGGCGCGTCTGTTCCGAATCGCGGCAGCGATAGGCGTTGTGGTGCAGGCCCTTGAGCATGTGAGTTCCTCTGCCCCGATCAAGGGCGGTTGAAGGTTAATCCCTGACGGCACTCGCAGGACCTGGTAACACCCCGTCGCCAGCGACCCGCTTGGCCGTCACGTCATCGGTCCGACACCGTGCGCGGCGTTGCGGCAGGCTTCGGTGCAGCTCAACCCGGCGAGCGTGCCAGTTCGAAGACCAGCACCTCGGCGCCTCGGCCGCCGTCGAGCCGCAGCGTCGCTTCGCCTTCGAGCCGCGCCGCGTCGCCTTCGGCGAGCTCGACGCCGTTCACCCGCAGGCTGCCGCGCGCCACATGCACGTAGACCTTGCGCTGCGGGTCCAGGGCCAGCTGGGCGGCTTCCGCACCGTCGAACAGCCCGGCATGCAGCGCTGCATCGGCATGCACCGTCACCGACCCGTCGCGCCCGTCGCTGGACGCGACCAGGCACAGGCGGCCGCGCTTGTCGGCCGGCGCGAAGTGTTTCTGCTCGTACCCTGGGTCGATGCCGCGATGCGTGGGCTCGATCCAGATCTGCAGGAAATGCGTGGTGTCGTGCGGCGCGTGGTTGAACTCGCTGTGCATCACGCCGCGCCCGGCGCTCATGCGCTGCACGTCGCCGGGGCGGATGACGCCGGCGTTGGCCGCGCCGGCGGCGCCGTTGCCCATGCTGTCCTTGTGCGCCAGCTCGCCGCTGAGCACGTAGCTGATGATCTCCATGTCGCGGTGGCCATGCGTGCCGAAGCCGCTGCCTGGCACGATGCGGTCTTCATTGATGACGCGCAGGTTGCCGAAGCCCATGTGCGCCGGGTCGTGGTACTCGGCAAAGGAAAAACTGTGCAAGCTCTTCAGCCAGCCGTGGTCGGCGTGGCCGCGGTCGGCGGATTTGCGAAGGCTCAGCATGTGCAAGGGCTCCTGGTGGGTTGCCTGCACTGTAGGCCGAAGCCTGGAACCCGAAGCCGGCCCAGGCTTGAAGTCGCCGTTCAAATAAGATGAAGCATCCTTGCCCACGAGGCCTTTGCACCCGCAGCCATGCCCCAGACACACCTCGCTCTTACGCCGGAAGCGCTTTCGATGATCGATACCATCGCACGCAGCGGCAGCTTTGCCGCCGCGGCGCGCGAGCTCGGCAAGGTGCCGTCCGCGCTGACCTACAGCGTGCGCCAGCTCGAGGAGGCGCTGGATGTGCTGCTCTTCGACCGGCGCTCGCGACAGGCCAAGTTCACCGCGGCGGGCCAGGAACTGCTGAACGAAGGCAGGCGCCTGCTGGCCGAAAGCGCGGCGGTGGCAAATCGTGTGCGCCGTGTCGCCTCGGGCTGGGAGACGCAGCTCAGCGTGGCGGTCGACGACGTCATCTCGCGCAAGACGCTGTTCGAGCTGTGCGAGGCCTTCTACGCGCTCGACCCGCAGGGCAAGGCCGGTAGCGGCACGCCCGGTAACGGCGGGCCGGGCACGCGGCTGCGGCTGCGCACGGAGGTGCTGGCCGGCACCTGGGAGGCACTGGTCAGCGGCCAGGCCGACCTGGCCATCGGCGTCGGCCTGCACAGCCCGCCGCCGGGCGTGGCGGTGGAGCCGCTGGGCGAGCTGGCCTTCGTCTTCGCGGTCTCGCCGCAGCATCCGCTGGCCGGCGCCAGCGAGCCGATCGACGATGTCGAACTGCTGCGCTACCGCGCCGTGGCGGTGGCCGACAGCGCACACCACATGTCGCCGCTGACGGTGAACCTGCTGCCCGGGCAGGATGTGCTCACCGTGTCGAGCATGGCAGCCAAGGTCGAGGCGCTGGTGCGTGGCCTGGGTTGTGGTTTCATCCCCGAGCCGATGGTGCGCGATGCGCTGCGCGCCGGCACGCTGCGCGTCAAGCCCACGCTGCGCGGCGGCGCGGCGGCGCAGATGGGCTACGCCTGGCGCTGTGGCAGCGGCCGCAAGGACCGTGCGGCCCTCGGTCTGGCGCTGCAGTGGTGGCTGAAGCAGCTGGCCGTGCCGACCACGCGCATCGCGTTGCTCGAGCGCCACGGCAGCGGCACCGCCTGAGCGCGCATGCGCATGCGCTCGGCGCGCCGCGCCACTTGCTGCCCAGACGCATGAGCCTGCCCGGCCGCCCGAAAGGCGAATTCCGCAGTGTGCAGCACGAAGTTGCCCCACCGAGCGCGCCGGGCCGATGCCAAGCGCTGATCCCGGAGTGCACAGCGCGCAGGGCAGCCCGGTGAGCGAGCTGCACAACAAGGCTGCGGCAGGCCGCTTTGCGCCCTCGCCCACCGGGCCGTTGCACGCCGGCTCCCTGGTGGCGGCATTGGCCAGCTGGCTCGATGCGCGCGCGCACGGCGCACGCTGGCTGGTGCGCATCGAGGATGTCGACACGCCGCGCTGCGTGCCGGGCATGGACCAGGTGATCCTGGGGCAGCTGGCGAGCGCGGGGCTGATGCCCGACACGCCCGTGCTGTACCAATCGTCGCGCGGCACGGCCTACGGGCAGGCGCTGGATCGGCTGCAGGCCGAGGGCTGGGCCTACCCCTGCGCTTGCTCGCGCAAGGACATCGACAGCGCGCTCGCAGCATTGGGCCGCGCACGCGCGCGGCACGTGCCGCAGATCTATCCGGGCACCTGCCGCGACGGCCTGCACGGCCGGCCGTCACGCGCCGTGCGCATGCGCACCTGGCGCGACGGCATGGGCGTGCGCATCGACTGGCAGGATCGGCGCCTGGGCGCGATGTCGCAGAACCTGGGCCGCGAGGTCGGCGACTTCGTGCTCGCGCGCGCCGATGGGCTGTGGGCCTACCAACTTGCGGTGGTGGTGGACGATGCCTGGCAGCAGGTGAGCCATGTCGTGCGCGGCGCCGACCTGGCCGACAACACGGCGCGGCAGATCCTGCTGCAGCGCGCGCTCGGCCTGCCCACGCCGAGCTACCTGCACACGCCGCTGGTGCTGGGCGCGGACGGCCACAAGCTGTCCAAGCAGAACGGCGCGCAGGCGCTGGATCTGAGCGACCCGGTGGCCGCGCTGCGTCGCGCCGCACAGACGCTGCAGCTGCCCGCCATCGAGGCGGGCAATGTGTCCGAATGGCTGGCTCGGGCGGTGCCGGCGTGGGCGGCGCGATGGGTGGCATGATGCGCATCCTTCAAACCACAGGACCCGTTTCATGATCACCACCCCCTCCGGCCTGCAATATGACGACACCGTGGCCGGCACCGGCGAAACCGCAAGCAGCGGCCAGCAGGTCGGTGTGCACTACACCGGCTGGCTGCACGATCCGGCCAGCCCGACCGGCCGCGGCCGCAAGTTCGATTCGAGCAAGGACCGCGGCCAGCCCTTCAGCTTTGCGCTGGGTGCCGGCCAGGTCATCGGCGGTTGGGACGAAGGTGTGCAGGGCATGAAGATCGGCGGCACGCGCGTGCTGCTGATTCCGCCTGCGCTGGGTTACGGCGCGCGTGGCGCGGGCGGGGTGATCCCGCCCAACGCCACGCTGGTGTTCGAGGTCGACCTGTTGTCGACTTGATGTAACCCCTGCCTGCAGAGCGCTGTGACGCTCTCGCCACGAGATCAAGTGCGACGAGGAACAAGCCGCTGCTCGGACCGTTCATCGCCTGCGTGCGCCGGCAGTCTGGTTGATGCTCGCGCCACCCGCAGCCTGGCTGCCGGTTGCGCGGCGGCCCGCTGTGGGCGCCACTTGCAGGAGGCGCCCCTTGCCGGCTGCGCTGCGCAGCCGCTCAGGGTCAGCGTGCGGGGCGGGGCTTGGTGCTGCGCGCGCCAGGCTTGGCCCACGGTGCGGTGCCTCCCGGCCGGCGATCGGCATGGCCGAAGGAAGGCCGCGAGGCCCCCGGGCCGCCACGGCGCGCCTTGTCGCGCGACGGCGCAAAACGCTCCGGCTGCGCCGGCTTCGGCTCGGGCCGGCGCGGCTCCAGGCCGGCGATGGTGGCCGGCGGAATACGCTGCGTGGTGAAACGCTGGATGCTGTGGATCATCGACGCATCACGGCGCTCGGCCAGCGTCACTGCCAGGCCGCTGCGCCCGGCGCGGCCGGTGCGGCCGATGCGGTGCACATAGTCCTCGGCCTTCATCGGCAAGCCGTAGTTGATGACATGGCTGATGCTCGGCACGTCGATGCCGCGCGAAGCCACGTCTGTTGCCACCAGAACGCGCAACTGGCGCGAGCGCAGCCCCTGCAGCACGCGGTTGCGCCGGCCCTGCGGCATGCCGCCGTGCAGCGAGGCCACCGCATGGCCCATGTCGGCCAGGCGGTCGGCCAGCCAGTCGGCGTCGCGCTGCGTGCTGGTGAAGACCAGCGCCTGCTCCATGCTGCGCTCGGTGAGGATGTGGTCGAGCAGTGCGTTCTTGTGCTCGTGGTCATCGGCCCAGTGCAGGCGCTGCTCGATATCGGCATGCGTGTCGGTGTGCGAGGCCACGTCGATCTTCTGCGGCGCGCGCAGCAGCTTCGTCGCCAGCGCGCCGACGTTGCCGGCAAAGGTGGCGCTGTACATCACCGTCTGCCGCGCCTTGGGCGTGGCATCGGCGATGAGGTGGATGTCGTCGATGAAGCCCATGTCGAGCATGCGGTCGGCTTCGTCCAGCACCAGCATCTCGATGTGGCCGAGCACGCACCTGCCGTTCTGCAGGTGGTCGATCAGGCGCCCCGGGGTGGCGATGAGCACGTCGAGTGGGCCGCGCAGCGCCTTCAGTTGGGCCGGGTAGGGCACACCACCGACGACGGTGGACACGCGCAGGCCCGGCACATGGCGGCCATAGGTGACGGCGGCCTTGGCCACCTGCAGGGCCAGTTCGCGCGTCGGCGTCAACACCAGGATGCGCGGGCCCTGCATGCCCAGCTTGTCGCGGCGCTTGGCATCGTCGCCCACGGGCGCCGGTGCGCGCTGGCCGCGTGCGGCCAGCACTCGCTGCAGCGCCGGCAGAATGAAGGACGCCGTCTTGCCGCTGCCGGTGCTGGCCGAGACCATCAGGTCCAGGCCCTGCATCGCCGGCGCAATGGCGCGTTGCTGCACCTCGGTGGCCTGGGTGTAGCCGGCATCGTGCACGGCGCGGGTGATGACCTCGTCGAGGCCCATGTTTTCGAAGCTCATTTTCGTATCTTTCGTCAGACCGGCACGCTCGCGCACGCCGGCGACACACGAAGGTGTCGTCGTGGAGTCAAGTCGCAACAGGATTGACGTTCTCGGACTGAAGGGCCGAGGCGGACGGATCAGGGCGACGGCATCGCCGCCAACCCATGTCCCGCGAGGGGATGTATCACGTCCGGGCCGCGCGGCAAGAGCGCAGCGCGAAAGACACGACGAAGGTCAACAGGGATGAACGAAACGGCTTCGACTTCAAGCCAAGCCGATAATTGTAGCCGACTTCGGGCGTGCGCCTGGCACCACGGGCCGCGATACAGGCTTCAGAGCTGCAGGAAGTGCTGACGGTAGTGCAACAACTCGTCGATGGATTCGTGAATGTCGGCCAGCGCGGTGTGCGCCTGCGCCTTCTTGAAGCCCTCGAGCACGCCCGGCTTCCAGCGCCGCGCCAGCTCCTTCAGCGTGCTGACATCGAGGTTGCGGTAGTGGAAGAAGCTCTCCAGCGCAGGCATGGTTTGGGCCAGGAAACGCCGGTCCTGGCAGATGCTGTTGCCGCACATCGGGCTCTTGCCCGCGGGAACATGCTGCTTCAGGAAGGCGATGACCTGCGCCTGCGCTTCGGACTCGTCGATGGACGATGCCTTGACGCGGTCGATCAGCCCGCTGCGGCCGTGCGTGCCCTTGTTCCAGGCGTCCATCGCATCCAGCGTGGCATCGCTTTGGTGCACCGCCAGCACCGGGCCTTCGATGCGTTGCGTGACCATGGCGTCGGTCACGACGACGGCGATCTCGATGATGCGGTCGGTGTCCGGCAGCAAGCCGGTCATCTCCAGGTCGATCCAGATCAGGTTGTGCTCGTTGCGCGGCAGCACGGCGTCGGTCATGAAGGGTTCTTCCAAGAGCAGGGCAGCAGCGATTCTCGCCGAAGCCTACACTTGCGGCCCGATGCAGATGTCCGCCCTCACCCTGGCTTTTTCGGCCGCCCTGCTGCTGTCGCTGCTGGCGAAGTTCTGGCTGGCGACGCGGCAGATGCGCCATGTGGCCGCGCATCGCGACCAGGTGCCCGCAGCCTTCGCCGCCACCGTCACTCCCGAGGCGCACCGCCGCGCGGCCGACTACACGCTGGCCAAGGGCCGCTTCGGCCTGCTGGCGACGGCGTTCAGCTACCTCGTGCTGCTGGGCTGGACGCTGCTCGGCGGGCTGGATGCGTTGAACCAGGCCTTGCTCGACAGCGTGCAGCCGCGCTTCGGCGACATGGCCTACCAACTGGCGCTGTTGGCGGCGTTTGCGCTGCTCGGCAGCGCGCTCGATCTGCCCTTCGAGATCTACAGCACCTTTCGCATCGAGCAGCGCTTCGGCTTCAACCGCATGACGCCCAGGCTGTTCGTCGCCGACCTGCTGAAGAGCACGGCCGTGGGTGCGGCCATCGGGCTGCCGCTGGCCGCACTGGTGCTGTGGATCATGTCGGCCACCGGTGGCCTGTGGTGGCTGTGGGCCTGGGGCGCCTGGATGGCCTTCAACCTGGTGCTGCTGGTGCTGTACCCGACAGTCATCGCACCGCTGTTCAACAAGTTCGAGCCGCTCGCCGACGCCGACCTGAAGGCACGCGTTCAATCGCTGATGCAGCGCTGCGGCTTTGCCGCAAAGGGCCTGTTCGTGATGGACGGCAGCCGGCGCTCGGCGCATGCCAACGCCTACTTCACCGGCCTGGGCGCGGCCAAGCGCGTGGTCTTCTTCGACACCCTGCTGCAACGCCTGTCGCCGGGCGAGGTGGAGGCGGTGCTGGCGCATGAACTCGGCCACTTCAGCCACCGCCACGTGCAAAAGCGCATCGTCGGCATTTTCGGCTTCAGTCTGCTCGCCCTGGCGCTGCTGGGCTGGCTGTCGGGCCAGAGCACCTTCTACCTGGGCCTGGGCGTGGCGCCGAACATGCAGGCGCCAAACGATGCGCTGGCGCTGCTGCTGTTCATGCTGGCGCTGCCCCCCTTCGCCTTTTTCATCTCGCCGCTGATGGCGCACGTCTCGCGCCGCCACGAGTTCGAGGCCGATGCCTATGCCTGTGCCCAGGCCAGCGGGCAGGACCTGGCGAGTGCCTTGCTCAAGCTGCACGAGGACAACGCCTCCACGCTGACACCCGACCCGGTGTATGTGCGCTTTTACTACTCCCACCCGCCCGCGTCGGAGCGGCTGGCGGCGCTGGCACTGAACGGACGCTGAACCCATGAACCACTTGACGACACAACGCTGCAAAGCGCTCGAAGGGCAAGCGCCGATGACGCCCGCGCAGATCGAAGACCATCTGGCGCATGTCCGCGGGTGGGCGCTGCACGAAGGCGCGATCGAGAAGACCTACCGCTTCGGCAACTTCCACGAAACCATGGCCTTCGTCAACGCGCTGGCCTGGATCGCCCATGCCGAAGACCATCACCCCGACCTGGCACTGGGCTACAACCGCTGTGCGGTGCGCTTCAACACGCATTCGGTGGGCGGCATCTCGATCAACGACTTCATCTGCGCGGCCAAGGTCGACGCCCTGATCCCTTGAGTCGTTTCCAGGGCCTTGAGGTGGCGCGCGTGGTGGCTGCGCATGGCCGGCACGCGTTCATCGAAACCGCGCAGGGGCGGCGTGTGCAGTGCCATCTGCGAGGCCGCAAGACCGACCTGGTGGTTGGCGACCTCGTGCGCTGGCAGGCCGCGGGCGATGAAGGCGTGATCGAACAGGTCGAGCCGCGCCGCAACCTGCTGTTTCGCCAGGACGAGTGGCGCACCAAGTCCTTTGCCGCCAATCTGGACCAGATCCTGCTGCTCGTGGCGGGCGAGCCGGTGTTCAGCGAATCCCAACTGACGCGCGCGCTCATCGCCGCGGCCAGTGCCGGCATTCCGGCGCACATCGGGCTGAACAAGATCGACAAGCCGAGCGCGGGCTTGGCACGCGAGCGGCTGCAACCCTACCGCGCCATGGGCGTGAGGGTGCTGGAGTTCGCGCTGAAGGCCGACCCGGCAGCCGCCACTGCGTGCTTGCTGCCGCTGCTGCAGGGCAGGACCACGCTGGTTCTGGGCCCCAGCGGCACCGGCAAGAGCACGCTCATCAACCTGCTGGTGCCGCAGGCGCAGGCGCAGGTGGGCGAGATCTCGCTGGCCTTGAACTCGGGCCGCCACACGACAACGAGCACGCTGTGGTATTGGCTGGATGCATCCCGCGACAGCGCGCTGATCGATTCGCCCGGTTTCCAGGAATTCGGCCTGCGCCACATCGACGCGGCCGCGCTGGCCTCTCTGATGCCCGACCTGCAAGTCCATCTGGGCGCATGCCGCTTCTACAACTGCACGCATCGGCATGAGCCGGGTTGCGGCGTGCTCGCCGCGGTCGAACGGGGTGACATCGCTGCACAGCGCTATCGGCTGTACGCCGAACTCAACGACGAGCTGACACAGGCCAGACGCTAGCCATCGGGTCGAAGGCGCGTTTCATGTGTCGCGATTTCGGGGTCGCAGGACTCGCGGCCTGGAGCGCGCCTAGCCGAGAATGTTTGCCAGCGTCAACAGCGCCAGCAACAGCATCCAAAGCACCACCGAGCGCCACACCAGCCCGACCACACTTTGCAGGTGCCCGGCCTGCAGCGGCACGCCCTGGGTGGAGCCTTCGGCCATGCCGGTGCCGGCCTGCATGCCGGCGCTGAAGGTCTTCGATCGGTCGGGGGTCACGCCCGGCGCGGCATCGCCGCCCAGTTGCACCCCCACCGCACCGGCTGCCGCCGCGAGGATGATGCCCTCGTTGGGCTGCTGCCACAGACCGGCATCGCGGCGCCAGCCATTCACGGCTTCTTCGAAGTTGCCGACCACCGCAAAACCGAAGGCGGTGAGCCGCGCCGGCACCATGTCGATACGCGCGAAGACGCGCTGAGACACCTCGAGCAGGCGGTCATTGACCGGCGCGTCGAGTGCGCGCTGGCGATAGGCCCAAAAGCGGCTGACGAACTCGGCCATGCGGTACAGCACCGCGCCCGCCGGCCCCAGCCCGAGCGCAGAGCACACAATGAACCAGAAGAACACGCCAAAGACATGACGGTGTGCGGCCAGCAGCGAATGCTCGACGACATGGCGCAGCACTTCGGTGCGCGGCAGCTCGCGAGTGTCGAGATGCAGCCACTCGGCCAGCAGGCGACGCACCTCGTCCTCGTCGCCGCGGTCCAGCGCATCGCGCATGTCGGTGAAATAGTGGCTGAACTGGCGAAAGCCCAGCGTGAAGTACAGCACCGCCACGTCGAAGGCCACCGCCAGCAGCGTGCTGTATTGGCGGATGCCCAGGTGAACCAGCGCCACCAGAACTGCGGGCACCAGCACTGAAATTGACCACACCACCCAGACATGCCGGTCCTTGCCGGCATCGAAGTTGCGCCCGGCCCAACCGACCCACGCGACCAGACGGTGATGCACCCAGTTGTCGCGCGGCAGAGGCTTGAGCTGTTCGATCAACAGCGCGAAGAGGACGGCGAAAAAGCTCATCGGCGACGATGATACCCAGCACCTGCCCGGGATCACCCGCTGAGAAAACCATACAGGTTGCGCAACATCGCCGCCGTAGCACCCCAGATGAAGTAGCGGCGCGGCTGGCCGTCGTCGCCCATACCCTGCCAGGGCATTGACAGGAACTGGCGTTTGCGCCCCTGCAGCTCGAGCTCGTGCCGCTGATGGTGCGCCGGCGTCATCAAGAAGGCCAGCGGCACTTCGAAAGCCTCCGCCACCTCGGAGCTGTCCAGATGCAGCGTGAAGGGCGGGCTCACCAGCGCCACCACCGGAGTGACGACGAAGTGGGTGATGGTGACGTAGTGCGGCAACTGGCCAATGACATCGATGGCGCTTCTGGGCAGGCCGACCTCTTCTTCAGCCTCGCGCAAGGCGGTGTCCACTGCATCGGCATCGTGGTCTTCGACACGCCCGCCCGGAAAGCTGACCTGCCCGGCATGGTCGCGCAGGTGTTCGGTGCGCCGTGTCAGCAGCACCTTCAGGCCGTCGGGGCGCTGCACCAGCGGCACCAGCACGGATGCGGGCACGAGGCTGCGCTGCGGGAAGCCGGTGTCCCCGGAGATCTCCGCCTGCCAGCGCGGGCCCGCGCCGAAGCGCTGGCGCAAGGACTGCGGTGTCAGCCTCGAGGGCGGCACTGGCGCCAGGTGGTGATCGGCACCGATGACCGGAATGGCCTGCGGATCGAGGATCGGCGCTCGGGTCATGCGTCAATCATGCGGCAAGGGCCCGGGCGGACGGCAAGATACCCAGCAGGGCACGGCACTGAAGGCTGGGAAGCCCGGCCGGCGGGTTGGTGCCCGTTGTCGGCGTACGGCGTGGCCGCGTCTCCGACAAAGCTGGCCGCGCTGCGCCACTTGCGGCGGCGCCGCAGGCCGACCGACGCTCAGGCCAGCTTTTCCTTGATGCGGGCCGACTTGCCGCTGCGCTGACGCAGGAAGTACAGCTTGGCGCGGCGCACGTCACCGCGCCGCTTGACTTCGATGCCGGCAATGATCGGGCTGTAGAGCTGAAAGGTACGCTCCACGCCTTCGCCGTTCGAGATCTTGCGCACGATGAAGCTGCTGTTCAGGCTGCGGTTGCGCTTGGCAATGACCACGCCTTCGAAAGCCTGCACGCGCTTGCGAGTGCCTTCGACCACATTCACGCTGACGATCACCGTGTCGCCAGGGGCGAAAGCGGGAATTTTCTTGTTCAGGCGAGCGATTTCCTCGTGCTCGAGGGTGCTGATCAGATCCATCGGGTTCTCCAGGCGATCGTGCCGGCGTGGCGTGGGCCAAATGGCCTGCGGGCCCGTTCGCAAGCTCGTAGTTGCAAGCTCAGCGCCCGTGTCTTGGCTCGGTAGAGGATCGAAAAGCCTTTGATTATAGCGCGAGGTCCTGCAGAAAACTCTCGTCGGAACGATTCAGCCGCCCGGCGGCGCGCGCAGCGGCGATCAGGTCGGGGCGGCGGCGCGCCGTCAGTTCCAGCGATCGTTCACGGCGCCAGCGCGCCACCTCGGCATGGTGGCCGGACAGCAGCACGGGCGGCACCGGCAGCACTCCACCGGGGGCTTGCAGCAGCTCGGGCCGGCTGTACTGCGGCCCTTCGAGCAATCCATCGGAAAAACTGTCCTGCTCATGCGACGGAGCACTCAACACGCCCGGCATCAGGCGCGCCACGGCGTCGAGCAGCGCCAGGGCCGGCAGCTCGCCGCCGGACAAGACGAAATCACCGAGGCTGATCTCGTGCGTGACCTGGGTGTCGATGAGGCGCTGGTCCACGCCTTCGTAGCGGCCGCACAGCAAAATGGCGCCGTTCGAGGCCGCGAAATCGCGCACCAGTTGCTGATCGAGGCGCCGGCCGGCCGGGCTGAAGTGCAGCACCGGCGCCGCAGCCCCCTCGCCGCGCGCAAGCTGCACCGCAGCCAGCGCGCGCTGCAAGGGTTCGGCCAACATCACCATGCCCGGCCCACCGCCGTAGGGGCGGTCGTCGACGCGGCGGTAGGCATCGTCGGCAAAGTCGCGCAGCGGCCACAGCTGCACCTGCACCACGCCGGACTCGAACGCGCGCCGCGTGATGCCGTGCTTCAGGTGCGGCTCGAAGAGTTCGGGAAAGAGTGTGATGACATCGAAACGCATGGCCTGGCTGTGAAGAATGAATGGTGCTGTCGCAATGTCGAGCTTCGCCCCGTGGCCATGCCTTCAGCGCCAGACTGCTGGCATTCTCGAGCCAATGCGGCTTCGCCAACGCGCATGCCCCGCACGGGCGCATTCAAGCTCAATAGTCCAGGCCCCAGTCGACGTTGATGCGGCGGGCCGCCAGGTCCACCTGGTCGATGTATGCGGCCACGAAAGGGATCAGCGTCTCGGCGCCCACAGCCGCGTCGGCGGCGCGCACGCGCAGCACGCTGTGCACGCCGGTGTCTATCAGCCCTTGCACCTGGCCGAGAAACAGGCCTTCACGGTTGTGCACCTGCAAGCCAATCAGGTCGACCCAGTAGTACTCGTCGAGGGCGGCGCTGGGAAAGCTGCCGCGTGACACGAAGATGCGCGCACCGCGCAGCAGTTCCGCCTGGCTGCGGTCGGTGACGTCGCGCACCTGGGCGACCACGGCCTCGCCATGCTCGCGCGCCTCGATCACACGCAGCAGCGTTGGCAGCGCATGCGCGTTGCCGACTGCAGGCCGATTGGGGCCATGTTCGGGGGGGCGCAGGAACCACTGTCGCGCCGAAAAAAGCGCCTGCGGGTCCTTGGCATACGGCTGCACACGCAACCAGCCCTTTACGCCCCAGGCATCGAGCACACGGGCGATCTCGATCGCATCGGCGGGAAAGCCGGTGTCCGGCGCCGAGAGCTTCGACGCGGCAGCCAACGGCCGGGCTTCAGGCGGCCGTCTTGGCCTGGTCGACAAGACGCGCCACGGTGGGCGACAGCTGTGCGCCGACGCTCGACCAGTAGCCGACACGGTCGATCGCCACGCGCAACGGCTGTTCGCCACCGGAAGCCATGGGGTTGTAGAAACCCACGCGCTCGATGAAGCGGCCGTCACGGCGCTCGCGCGAGTCGGAGACCACGATGTTGTAGAAGGGGCGCTTCTTGGCGCCGCCGCGAGCCAGTCTAATGACGACCATGATGGACCTGTCCTTCAGTGAGAATCGAACGCCACACCGGAACAATCGTCCAAGGCAGCCATCGTCGGGTACTTCCTGAGTGGGTCGAACCGCACCCAAGAGCGGCCCGCCGTCGAAAACAGAGCATTATAAACTCAATCCGACACTCCCTTTCCAGACCCATGAGCTTGCCTGCTTTGCTGATCAAACCGAGCGCCTCGGCCGACCTGCGCACGATGCAGTTCGAATTGGGTGCCGGGGCCCGCGCTGCGCCAGCCGGCGGCTTGCCGTGAGCCGGTACCGCTCGAAGGCCGTATGCACCTGGCTGGCCGTGCTCGGCGGCACCTTCGGCCTGCATCGTTTCTACCTGCACGGCCGGCGCGATCTGCGCGGCTGGCTTTACCCGCTGCCCACGCTGCTGGGTCTGGCGGGCGTGCAGCGCATGCGCGCCTTCGGCCAGGACGACCGCGTGGCCTGGCTGCTGATCCCGATGCTGGGGCTGATGATCTCGCTGGCCATGCTCATGGCCATCGTGTATGGGCTGACGCCCGACGACAAATGGGCGGCGCGCTACAACCCCCAGGTGCCGCCCCGAGCCACCGGCTGGGCCCCCGTGTTGGGCGTGATCGTGGCGCTGTTGCTGGGCGCCAGCGTGCTGATGGGCACGGTGGCCTTCAGCGGCCAACGATTCTTCGAGTGGCAACTGGAGCCGCCGGCACAGCGCCGCTAGGCCCCAGCCATCTTCTCGATCTGCTGGTCGCCAGCCCGCTCGAGCCAGGGCCCGATCGGGCCAAGGCCCGGCAGGCCCAGGTGCGCGTCGAGTTCGGCCAGCGGCTGGAGCACGAAAGCGCGCAGGTGGGCGCGCGGGTGCGGCAGTTCCAGTTCGTCGCCGTGCAGCACCTGTTCACCGTGCAGCAGCAGATCCAGGTCCAGTGTTCGCGGTGCATTGCGCACACTGCGCACGCGGCCGAAAACCTGCTCGATGTGCTGCATGCGGTGCAACAGCGCCAGCGCTGGCAGCGTGGTGCAAAGCTCGGCCACGGCATTCACGAAATCCGGTCCATGCGCCTGCAAGGGCGCGCTGCGGTACAGCGACGAGCAGGCGATCAGCCGTGTCTGCGGCAGATCGCCGAGTGTGCGCAACGCGGCGCGCACCGTGGCCGCGGCATCGCCCAGATTGGCGCCCACGCCCACGAAGGCGCGCACCGGCAAGTCCGACATGATCACTCCGGCAGGTGGGCCGCCACACTGTCGGACGGGCGGGCATCCGCAGCGTCTGCCCCAGCGGGCTTGCGCCGCCGTCTGCGGCGTTTGCGCGGCGGCGCATCCGTGGCCCGCTCGGCTTCGGCAGGCCCGCGCGGGGCATCCGTGACGACGCGCCGCGGCGGCTGCCGCTCTTTGGCTGCCAGCAGCAAGGCTTCGCGTTCGTCGGCATCGCCCAGCGCATAGTCTTCCCACCACTCGGCCAGTTCGGCGTCGATCTGGCCGGCGTCGGCACGCAGCCGCAGGAAATCGTAGCCGGCGCGAAAACGCGGCTGCTCGACCAGCGCACGCGGCGTGTTGCCGCTGCGCCGCTCGAAGCGTGGCTGCATGAGCCAGATTTCGCGCATGTCGGCGGCCAGCCTGCCACGCCCGGAGATGTCGCCGATGCGCGCATCGAAGACCGCGTCCACGGCCAGTTGCAGCGCCTGGAACGGTGGCTCGCCTGCGGCCAGCAGCGCGTTCCAGCGCTCCAGCACCTCTTGCCACAGCAGGCAGGCGAGCATGAAGCTCGGTGCCACCGCCAGGCCCTCGGCGACGCGCCGATCGGTGTCGGCCAGCGCCAGCTGCACGAAGCGCGCGTGACCGTCATCGCGGTCGCTCTGGTTCAGCAGCGCATCGAGAATCGGGAACACACCACGCTGCAGGCCCTGCTTGCGCAGCTCGTCCAGGCTCTTCAGCGCATGGCCGGTCTGCAGCAGCTTGATCATCTCGTCGAACATGCGCGAGGCCGGCACGTTGGCCAGCAGCGCGGCCATCTCCTTGATCGGCGCCTGCGTCTTCGGGTCGATGGCGAAGCCCAGCTTGGCAGCGAAACGCACCACTCGGATGATGCGCACCGGGTCCTCGCGGTAGCGCGCGACGGGGTCGCCGATCATGCGCAGCACGCGCTTCTTCGCGTCCTTCAAGCCGTGGTGGTAGTCGACGACGATCTGCTCGGTCGGGTCGTAGTACAGCGCGTTGACGGTGAAGTCGCGGCGCGCGGCGTCCTCGATTTGCGGGCCCCAGACGTTGTCGCGCAGCACGCGGCCACTGGCATCGACCACATGGGACTTGCCACTGAGCTCCTGCTTCGAGGTCTTCTCGTTGCCGCTGACCTGGTCGGCGGCCGCGGCATCGAGCAGCGCGCGGAAGGTCGAGACCTCGATCACCTCGTGATCGCGGCCGCGGCCGAAGATGACATGCACGATGCGAAAGCGCCGCCCGATGATGAAAGCGCGGCGGAACAGCGCCTTCACCTGCTCGGGCGTGGCGTCGGTGGCGACGTCGAAATCCTTCGGGCGCAGCCCGACCAGCAGGTCGCGCACGGCGCCGCCGACGATGTAGGCCTCGTAGCCCGCGTCCTTGAGTGTCTTGACGACACGCACGGCGTTGGCGTCGAGCAGGCTGGCGTCGATGCCGTGTTCGGCCGCAGCCACTTCCACGCGCGCCCCCAGGGGCACCACGGGCGCAGCAGGCGCCGCTGGCTCGGCGGCCGGTGCGGTCTCTGGCTCGCCCTTGCCCAACAGGCGGTTGATGAATTTCTTGATCATTCGAAGAGCTTCAGGACAGGCCAGCCGCGTTCGCGGGCATAGCGTTCGAGCGCCGGGCTGGGGTTGGTGGCCACCGGGTGGCTCACGTGCTCGAGCA
>DASQFA010000630.1:0-2563 GCA_035633375.1 Rubrivivax sp. | reverse complement strand
GTCAGGATGGCCGCGGCCACGTGGATCGTGGCCAGCACCAGCACCGGGCCCATGACGTTGGGCAGCACATGGCTGAACATGATGCGCGAGGGCTTGACGCCGATGACGCGCGCGGCCTGCACATATTCCTTGTTGCGCTCCACCAGCGTCGAGCCTCGCACCGTGCGCGCGTACTGCACCCAGCCGGTCAGCGAGATGGCGACGATGAGCACTCCGAAGGCCAGCGACTCAGGCGCGTTCGGGAACATCGCGCGGCCCACGCCGTCGATGAGCAGTGCCACCAGCAGCGACGGGAAGGACAGCATCACGTCGCATACGCGCATGATCAGCGCATCCACCTTGCCGCCGGCAAAACCCGCCAGCAACCCGAGGCCGACGCCGATCAGCATCGACACCAGCACCGAGGCCACGCCGACGAACAGCGAGATGCGCGCGCCGTACATGATGGCCGAAAGGATGTCGCGGCCCTGGTCGTCGGTGCCGAGCAGATAGGTGCGCGAGCCGCCTTCCACCCAGGCCGGTGGCAGGCGCGAATCGCTCAGGTTCACCGCCGCCAGGTCGAAGGGATTGTGCGGCGCCACCCAGCCGGCGAAGACCGCGCAGAACACGCAGACAGCGGCGATCAGCGCTGCGGCGATGGCCATCGGCGAGCTCTTGAAACTGTGCCAGACGTCGCCGTCGAAGAAGCGCGCCAACGCGCCGGGCGCGGCGCGGACTGCGGGAATACCGGCAGGGCTCATGGGTATGAGGCGCTCCGATCAAGCAAACGCCGCAGAACCGGCTTTGCCGGGCTGCTGACGTTGCCCCCTCGATGGGGAGCGCCGAAGGCGCTGCGGGGGTGGGCCATCAATGCCCTCCCGCAGGCTTTTCGATGCGCAGGCGCGGGTCGACGGCAAAGTACAGCAGGTCGACCACCAGGTTGACGATGACGAAGATCAGCGCCACCAGGCACAGATAGGCGGCCATCACGGGCACGTCGGCAAACTGCACCGCCTGGATGAACAGCAGCCCCATGCCGGGCCACTGGAACACCGTCTCGGTGATGATGGCAAAGGCGATGAGTGCGCCGAGCTGCAGGCCGGTGATGGTGATCACCGGCACCAGCGTGTTCTTCAGCGCATGGCCGAAGTACACGGCCGAATTCGGCAACCCGCGCGCGCGTGCGAACTTGATGTAATCGGTGCGCAGCACCTCGAGCATCTCGGCGCGCACCAGGCGCAGGATCAGCGCCAGCTGAAACACCGACAGCGTGACGGCCGGCAGGATCAGGTGCTTCCAGCCATCGACCGTAAGCAAGCCCGTGGTCCAGCCGCCGAGTGCCACCACGTCGCCGCGGCCAAAGCTGGGCAGCCACTTCAAGGTCACCGCAAACAGCAGGATCAGCAGGATGCCGATCAGGAAGGTGGGCAGCGACACGCCCAGCAGCGACACCGTCATCGCCAGCTGCGAGGCGAAGGTGCCGCGCTTGAGCGCAGCGAACACGCCCAGTGGAATGCCCACCGCCAGCGCGATCACCGCCGCCACCAGCGAAAGCTCCAGCGTCGCCGGCAGCCGCTCGACGATCAGAGTCGACACCTTGCGCCCCTGGCGCAGGCTCAGGCCGAAGTCGCCCTGCAAGGCATTGCCGACGAAATACGCAAACTGCACCGGGAAGGGCTTGTCCAGGCCGAGTTCGGCGCGCAACGCCACTCGCTGCTCGGTCGTGGCGTCCTGGCCCAGCATGCTGGCCACCGGGTCGCCGACATACTGGAACAGCATGAAGGCGATGAAAGCCACCGCCAGCATCACCACGAAGGCCTGGGCAAGTCGACGCAGGATGAAGGCAAGCATGACAGTGAAGTCGGCGCGAAGGTGCGTGTCGTGAATTCGGGATTGTGGGGCCGCCGCAGCCCGTGAAGGCTGGGGCTCGCAACCCCAAGCCGCACCCCGCACCCACCGAGGCGGTCATGTGCAATTCGCGTGCCCTGCGCCAACAGGGAAAACCTGGGCCGGCGCACGCGGGTTGGCATGGCCGCAGTGCATGCCTGCGGTGCTATTCGAGCCTGATTTCGCCGTACCAGGCCTCGGCCGCGCTTTGCGTGTTGTCGCTGTCGGTCATGACGGCGATGCCGATGAGCGCGCCGGGCTCTTCGCCGAAGGCCAGCCGGTAGTCGGCACGAATGTCGCGCCTGTAGTTGCGCCATTGCCCCAAATGCGCCGGCCCGGACTCGAGCACGATCTTGCGCACCCGGTCGCTGCGCCGGTTGACCACCAGCGATTTCGGCTCTGCCTGGTTGTCCCACACGTACATCAGCGTGGCAAAGGGCGGCGCTTCGCCGCTCAGGCTGTGCATCAGATCGAACATCATGCGCGTGCGCTGGCTCAGGTGCGCGGGGTCGCCGTCGAAAGCCAGCATGACACGCACCGGTGCGTCCTCGCTGTCGTTCTCGCGCACATCGGCGCCTTCGACCAGCGTCTTCACCTTCCAGGAAAAACTCACCTCGCCCAGTTGCCCGGGCTCGACGCGCAGCGTGCGCCGCAACATGCTGGCCGAGCGCTCGGAGCGGGCATGCAGCACCCACTG
>DASQFA010000629.1:0-2055 GCA_035633375.1 Rubrivivax sp. | reverse complement strand
CCTACCTGCCCACGCTGGTCCTCGGGCAGTGGTTCTACCTGTACCTGATCCTGGACCTGTACAGCCGCAAGATCGTGGGGTGGGAGGTGCATGCCACTGACGACTCCGATCACGCGGCACACCTGGTGCGGCGCACGGCGCTGGCCGAGGGCATCGCCAGCATGCTCACCAAGCCGGTACTGCACGGCGACAACGGCTCCACGCTGAAAGCCACCACGGTGTTGTCGATGCTGTACTGGCTGGGCGTCAAGCCCTCGTACTCGCGCCCTCGCGTCAGCGACGACAACGCCTATGCAGAGTCGCTGTTCCGCACCGCCAAGTACCGCCCGGAGTTCCCGGCCAAAGGCTTCGCCACCCTGGACGATGCACGAACCTGGGCCACCGAATTCGTGCGCTGGTACAACGTCGAGCACCACCACAGCGGCATCCGCTACGTCAGTCCGGCCGAACGGCACGACGGCCGTGACGTCGCCATCCTGGCCGCCCGCCACGCGCTGTACCAAGAGGCCCGCGAGCGCAACCCGGCACGCTGGTCAGGCAGCACCCGCGACTGGTCGCCAGTCGGCGCCGTCACCCTCAACCCGGAGCGCGACGCGGTCGTCGCCGAGCATCTGAAAAGCGAAGATAGGCAGCCGTTGGCTGCATGAGAAAGGCGACAACCCCCTTGACGCGCGCCGGTACGCAGCGGGAACTTCGACCTCCGCGCCTGCGCCCGTTAGCGTGGTGGGTTCGGTCAGCGCGTCGCTTGCGCTTCGATCCGGATCGAGGCAAACCACGCGGCGAGGTTGGCGATGTCGTCATCGGTCAGGGGCCGGGCCAGGACGACCATCACTTCGTGCTTTCGGGCGCCGCTGCGGTAGGCCCGCAGTTGGGCATCGACGTAAATCGCAGGCTGACCCGCAAGGTTGGGGGCGTCGGGAACCACCGACACACCGAGTGGCCCGTGGCAAACGGCGCAGGCCTGGGCTTTGGCGCGACCAGCCTCAGCGTCTCCCGCCTGCACGGAGGACGGAGCCACCGCGCTGGCGATGGCTAGGGCAAGGGCAAATCGCAATACAGGCGGTTGAGTTCGCATGTGCACGAATTCCGCGGCCACAGACCCCGCAGCCTCATGGCGCCAGGGTCTGCAGTGGGTTCAGAGGAACCCCGGCGCGCGGCGGAATCGCGCGCCGGGGGTGATGCCTTGTGGACGGGCCGGGCTCAGGGAGCGGCGTAGGTCACGCGGTAGATCGCGCCGGCAAAGTCGTCGCTGATCAGCAGCGAGCCGTCCTTCATCTCTGCCACGTCGACCGGGCGGCCGCGGTACAGGCCAGTTTCGGGGTCGAGGAAGCCACTGGCGAAGACCTCGGTCTTGTCGGCGTTGCCATCGGCTTTCAGCGAGACGAAGTCGATCAGCCCACCGCTGGCCTTGGTGCGGTTCCACGAGCCGTGCGCGGCCACGAAGATGCCGCCTTGGTACTTGGCCGGGAACATCTTGCCGTTGTAGAAGGTCATGCCGAGCTGCGCCTGGTGCGCAGGGAACTCGATCTGCGGCTTCGTCCAGTTGGCCGGCGCCTTCATGTCCTTCAGGTCCGGCGCCGCGGACGTGCCCGCGATCTGGGTATTGTTGCCGTGGATGAACGGGTAGCCGAAGTGCTCGCCGCCCGCCTTCGTGATGCGGTTGAGTTCCCCAGGCGGAATGTCGTCACCCATGCCATCGGTCTGGTTGTCGGTGAACCAGACGCTCTTGTCCTTGGGGTTGATGTCCATGCCGACCGAGTTGCGCACGCCGCGGGCGACCACTTCGCGGCCGGAACCGTCGAAGGCGTCCATGCGGACCATGCCGCCGATGCCCAACTGCTCGTACAGCGCGACCCTTTCCTTGGGCTGCACGTTGTAAGGCTGGCCGAGCGTGATGAAGAGTTTGCCGTCGGCGCTGACGCGGCAGGTGCGCGCACCGTGGTTGTAGCTCTCCTCCTCCGGCGGGACCAGCTTGCCCTGCGGCACCACTTCGATGACGGCGACGTCCGGGCCTTCGTAGAAGAACTCGGCGGCCGGGAAGTTGAGCACGCGGTT
>DASQFA010000628.1:0-1628 GCA_035633375.1 Rubrivivax sp. | reverse complement strand
AATCTCCGATTCAACTTCCTCTACGGTGACACCTGTGGCGACACATCCGGGTAGATCAGGCACATACGCGGAGTAGTTACCCGCGGCCTTCTCGATGACGACGGCGTACCTCATTTAGAACCTCACTTCAGCGCCAGCAGTTCGATCACCTGCGTGCCGGCTCCCCCCGTTGCGCGTGCTCAATCCGCCTTCGCGCCCGACTCCTTCACCACCTTTGCCCACTTGGCGATTTCCTTGGCCTGGTAGGCAGCCAGCTCTTCGGGGCTGCTGATCCACGGCACCAGGCCCAGGGTGTTGAGCTTGTCCACCACGTCGGGCAGCTTGAAGACGCGCTGCATCTCGGCATTGATGCGCATCACCACCTCGCGCGGCGTGCCCGCCGGCGCGAACACCGCAAACCAGGTGGTGGCTTCGAAGCCGGGCACGGTCTCGGCCACGGTGGGCACGTCCGGCGCGGCCGGCGAGCGGGTGGCGGTGGTTTGCGCCAGCGCGCGGATCTTGCCTTCCTTGGCCATCGGCAGCGCCGAGGGCATGTTGTCGAACATCACCTGGATCTGCCCGCCCACCAGGTCGGGGATGGCGAACTGCCGGCCCTTGTAGGGCACGTGGACCATCATCGTGCCGGTCATCGACTTGAACAGTTCGCCCGACACGTGCACCGAGGTGCCGATGCCCGGCGAGCCGAAGCTCAGCTTGTCCGGGTTGGCCTTCATGTAGGTGATGAGCTCGGCCACCGTCTTCACCGGCAGGTCGTTGTTGACGACCAGCAGGTTGGGCGCCGAAGCCACGTGCGCCACGGGCACGAAGTCGCGCACCATGTCGTAGGGCATCTTGCTGTACAGCGCGCCGTTGATCGAATGCGTGCCCACCGTGCCCATCACCAGCGTGTAGCCGTCCGGCGCAGACTTGGCCACGATCTCGGCGCCGATGTTGCCACCCGCGCCCGGCTTGTTGTCCACCACCACGGGCTGGCCGAACTGAGCCTTGTCGGCGAACAGCCGCGCCAGGATGTCCGGCGCGCCGCCGGGCGGGAAGGTCACCACCAGGCGGATCGGCTTGGTCGGGAAGCCCTGCGCGCCGGCGGCGGCCGACAGTGCGCACAGCGCAGTGGCGAGGATCAGGTTCTTCAGGGTCATGGGATCTCCGTCGATGCATTCATGTTGGCACTTCGCCGATTCAGCATATCGGCCGGGGCCGTGGCCCTGCAATATCGGATACCCGGGCCTCAGGCCAGGCCGCCGCCCTGCGCATCACGCAGGCACCGCGCCTGAAGCTCGGCCCAGCCGCCGGCCCCCAGCGCGCGCAGCGTGCGCATGTTGGTCTCGTAGATCGCCTCGGCCTGGGGAAATGCGGCCACCGCGCGCTCGATGCTGGCTTCGCGCAGCAGGTGCAGCGTCGGGTGGGGCGAGCGGTTGGTGGCGTTGTCGATGTCGTCGGCCCGTGTGCCGGCAAACTGGTAGTGCGGATGGAAGCTGGCGATCTGCAGCGTGCCGTCCAGGCGCAACTCGCGCAGCAGCGCATCGGCCCGGTCGAGGAAATCGTTGTAGTCCATGAAGTCGCCGAGCACCCAAGGGTGCACCAGCAGGGTGGTCTCGATCTCCTGCATCGGCGCGGCGGCCAGACGCCGC
>DASQFA010000627.1:0-5038 GCA_035633375.1 Rubrivivax sp. | reverse complement strand
GCTAGCCGACATCGCGTCGCGGCTGAAAACCATCGCCGCGCGAGCGCCGGGCGCGGCGCAGGCGGTGCTGCCCTACAGCTACGCCGGCACGATGGGCCTGGTGCAGGGCGAGAGCATGGCCATGCGCTTCTTCCACAAGCTGGGCGCGTCCAGGCTCGACCGCACCATCTGCTCCAGCGCGGGCGGCGAGGCCCTGGCCGCGACCTATGGCGCGAAGGTGGGCATGCACCTCGAGCACTATGCCGAGAGCCGGCTGATCCTGATCTGGGGCAGCAACTCGATTGCCTCGAACCTGCATTTCTGGAGCTTCGCCCAGCAGGCCAAGCGCGATGGCGCCAGGCTGGTGTGCATCGACCCGCGCCGCACCGAGACCGCCGACAAGTGCCACGAGCATCTGGCGTTGCTGCCCGGTACCGACGGCGCGCTGGCGCTGGGTTTGATGCATGAGCTGATCCAGCAGGACTGGCTAGACCACGACTACCTGGCACGGCACGTCGATGGCTGGCCCGCGCTGCGCGAGCGTGCGCTGCAGTGGCCCAGCGAACGTGCCGCGAGGGTGTGCGGCCTGTTGCCCGATCAGATCCGCTCGCTGGCGCGCGACTATGGCAACACCCGCCCGGCCTCGATCCGCCTCAACTACGGCATGCAGCGTGTGCGCGGGGGCGGCAACGCGGTGCGGCTGATCGCGCTGCTGCCCTGCCTGGTGGGCGCGTGGCGCCATCGCGCCGGCGGGCTGCTGTTGTCGGCTTCGGGCTGGTTTGCCGCGGCACGCGACGACGTGGCGCTGCAGCGCCCGGATCTGCTGGGCATGGCGCGGCCGCGCCTCATCAACATGAGCACCATCGGTGACGATCTGCTGCGCCCGGGCTCGCCCGAATTCGGCCCGCGCATCGAGGCCGTGGTGGTCTACAACAGCAACCCGGTGGCGGTGGCGCCACACAGTCGCAAGGTGGTCGAAGGCTTCGAACGCGAAGACCTGTTCACCGTGGTGCTCGAGCACTTTCTCACCGACACCGCCGACACGGCCGACTACGTGCTGCCGGCGACCACCCAGCTCGAGCACCTCGACGTGCACGTCTCCTACGGCCACACCTATGCACTCATCAACCAGGCGGCCATTGCGCCACTGGGCGAATGCAAACCCAACACGCAGATCTTCCGCGAGCTGGCGGCGCACATGGGATTCACCGAGAGCTGTTTCGCCGACAGCGACGAACAGATCGCGCGGGCGGCACTGAAGCCGCAGTGGGTGGACTTCGACACGCTGCGCGCGAAGGGCTGGGTCAAGCTGGCGCTGCCCGACGCGCCGTTCGCCGAGGGCGGCTTTCCGACGCGCAACGGCAAGGTGCAGGTGGACGCACCGGGCCTGGGCGTGCCCGACCATGTGCCCAACTACGAAAGCCGGCAATCCACGCCTGAACTGGCGCAGCGCTATCCGCTGGCGATGATCTCGCCGCCGGCGCGCAACTTCCTCAATTCCAGCTTCGTCAACCTGAAGAGCCTGCGCGACATCGAGGGTGAACCGCTGCTCGAGATCCACCCGGCCGACGCCGCCGCGCGAGGCATCGCCGGGCGCGGCCTGGTGCGTGTCTTCAACGACCGCGGCAGCTATCGCTGCGCCTGCCGCGTCAGCGAGCGTGCCCGCCCCGGCGTGGTCAACGGTCTGGGCATCTGGTGGCGCAAGCTCGGTCTCGACGGCAAGAACGTCAACGAGCTGACGCACCAGCACCTCACCGACATCGGCCGCGCGCCGACCTTCTACGACTGCCTGGTCGAGGTCGAGGCGGTGGTGGCGTGAGCCTGCCCAGCCGCGCGCGGGCGGCCGTCATGCCACGACACAAGTGCGCCGGCGTGCCTGGCTGATGGCCGGCCTGGGGCTTGCAGGTGCGGCCGCGCTGGCCCTGGGTGCGCTGTGCTTCGGCAGTGGTTGCGCCGAGCTGGGTTACTACCGCCAGTCGGTGGCCGGCCACATGGACCTGTTGACCCGCGCCAAACCCGTCGATGACTGGCTGGCCGAGCCCCAGGCGCCGGCGGCGCTGCAGCAGCGGCTGGCCTTGTCGAAGCAGATGCGTGACTTTTCGGTGCAGGTGCTGAAGCTGCCGGACAACCGCAGCTACCGCGCCTATGCCGACCTGCAGCGCCAGGCCGCGGTGTGGAACGTCGTGGCGGCGCCGCCGCTGTCGCTGACGCTGCGCACCTGGTGCTACCCGGTCACCGGATGCGTAGGCTACCGGGGCTACTTCGACCGTGCCGAGGCCGATGCGTTGGCGCTGGCCTTGCGCAACGAAGGCATGGATGTCAGCGTGTATGGCGTGCCGGCCTATTCGACGCTGGGCTGGAGCAACTGGATCGGCGGCGACCCGCTGCTCAACACCTTCGTGAATGGCACCGAAGGCGAACTCGCCCGGCTGATCTTCCACGAGCTGGCGCACCAGAGGCTGTATGTCGCCGACGACACGATGTTCAACGAATCCTTCGCCACCGCGGTCGAGCGCATCGGCACCCGGCTGTGGCTCGAGCGGCATGGCGATGCCACCGCTCGGGCGCAGTTTCGCGAAACCCAGCAAAGGCGCCAGGATTTTCGTGAACTGACGGCGCGCTATCGCGGCGCGCTCGAGCAGGCCTACGCGAGCGCCATACCCGACACCGACAAGCAGCGCGCCAAGGCCGAGCTGCTGGCCCAGCTGCGCGCCGACTACACGCTGATGAAGTCGCAGCGCTGGGGCGGCTTCGCCGGCTACGACGCCTGGTTCGCCAACGTCAACAATGCCTCGCTCGGCGTACTCGCCGCTTATACCGAACTGGCCGGCGACTTCGAACGCCTGTTCGACGCACAGGGCCGCGACTTCGAGCGCTTCTATGCCGAGGCGGCTCGACTGGGCGCCTTGCCGAAGGCGCAGCGGCACGCCACACTACGCGCCATCCCATAGACCCCATAGACCCGAGGAGAAGACACGTGGCGGACATCCGCATTCATCGCGAACACAAGCTGGGCCTGCCCAAGGCGCGCAAGCTCGCATGGCAATGGGCCGAAGAGGTCGAGAACAAGTTCGGCATGCAATGCACCGTGATCGAGGGCGACTACAGCGACACGGTGGAATTCACGCGTTCGGGCGTGAACGGCACACTGGTGGTGGCGGCGGACCATTTCGACCTGAACGCAAAGCTCGGCTTCCTGCTCGGCACCTTCAGCCGCACCATCGAGACGGAGATCGAGAAGAACCTCGATGCGCTGCTCGTGCCCGGCGCCGCGGCGGCGAAGAAGCGCGCCGCCGCGAAGAAGACGCGCACATAGGCTGCAGGCAGGCGGCAGGCGGCGCGCCGCCTTCAGTGCCCGGAACCGATCAAGGGCGCGTCATGCGCCCGCAGGTGGGCCTCGCCCTGCTCGATGATGAAGTAGCGAAAGGCCTCCGCCGCCGGGGACAACAGCTTCGAGGCCAGGTGCACCACGTTCCACATGCGCATCACCGGTGCCCCCTCGATGTCCAGCAGATGCAGCAAGCCACTGCGCAGCTCGAGCCCCATGGTGTGCAGCGACAGGAAGCTCAGGCCCAGGCCCGCCATCACGGCCTGCTTGATGGTCTCGTTGCTCGACATCTCCATCGCGATGCGCGGCTCGAAACGCTGTTCGGCGAAGAACTTCTCCATCGCCGTGCGCGTGCCCGAGCCATGCTCGCGAGCGATGATCGCGTAAGGTGCCAGTGCGCGCACTGAGTGGGGCCCGGCAACGAGCAGAGGGTGGCCGGGTGGCGCCACGAACACCAGCGGGTGTGCGGCGAACGATTCCGAGCGTGTGCTGATCTCCTTCGGCGGCCGCCCCATGACCGACAGGTCGACGTCGCCCGACTGCATCAGCTCGACCAGCTGGCCGCGGTTGCCCACCACGCGCAGGCGCACGTCCACGCCCGGATGCTCTTCGCGAAAGCGTGCCAGCAAGTGGGGCACGAAGTACTTGGCCGTGCTCACCAGGCCGATGGTCAGCAAGCCATGCTCCAGCTTCTTCAGCCGCGCCATGGCGTCATCGGCATCCTTCAGCGCCGCCAGCAGCCGCTTCGCGTGCACGAGGAAGTACTCGCCGGCGGTCGACAGCGATACCTTGCGGCCCTGGCGATCGAACAGCGGCAATCTGAGCTGAGTCTCCAATTCCTTGATCTGCATCGACACCGCCGGTGGTGTGAGGTGCAAGGATTCGGCAGCGCGGGCCATGCTGCCGTGCTGTGCGACCTCGGCAAAAACCTGCAGCTGCCGGAAGGTGATGTTCATAGATCAGCCCGAGCTTATCTGTTTCGGAAGAAAGTCTGACTATCGCTTAACTCCGCCCGAACCTACATTGCACGCATGCCGTCGTCAACCACCATCCACAGCCGGAGACCCAGCCCGTGAACAAACCCGTCGAAGGAGGCGTCATCACAGACGCCAAGAAGCGTTACAGCGCCGGTGTGCTCAAGTACAAGCAGATGGGCTATTGGCAGCCCGACTACGTGCCCAAGGACACCGACGTCATCGCCATGTTCCGCATCACGCCGCAGGAAGGCGTGGACGAGGAAGAGTGCGCAGCAGCCGTGGCCGGCGAGTCGTCCACCGCCACCTGGACAGTGGTCTGGACCGACCGCCTGACGGCCTGCGATCTGTACCGCGCCAAGGCCTACCGCGTTGACGTGGTGCCGAACACCGGCCCGGGCACCAAGACCGAGGCGCAGTTCTTTGCCTACATCGCCTATGACATCGACCTGTTCGAGGGCGGTTCGATCGCCAACCTGACGGCGTCGATCATCGGCAACGTGTTCGGCTTCAAGGCGGTGAAGGCGCTGCGGCTGGAGGACATGCGCATCCCGGTGGCCTACCTGAAGACCTTCCAGGGGCCGGCCACCGGCGTGATCGTCGAGCGCGAACGCCTCGACAAGTTCGGCCGTCCGCTGCTCGGCGCCACCACCAAGCCCAAGCTCGGCTTGAGCGGTCGCAACTACGGCCGGGTGGTGTACGAGGGCCTGAAGGGCGGCCTGGACTTCATGAAGGACGACGAGAACATCAACTCGCA
>DASQFA010000626.1:0-19287 GCA_035633375.1 Rubrivivax sp. | reverse complement strand
CGCCACTTCCTCGAGGACGAGCTCGGCCTGCCGTGCAACTTCGCGGTGTCGCGCAAGGCCGGCGAGAAGACCGACAACCAAGCCGTGCGCCAACTCACGCACGACAAGCCGCCGCTGGTCATGTTCGGCAGCTACAACGAGCGCATGTACCTGGCCGAACTGGGCGCCGGGCACGGCCCCAAGCCGGCCTACATCCCGGCCTCGTTCCCGGGCGCGATCATCCGCCGCCACACCGGCACGCCTTTCATGGGCTATGCCGGCGCGACCTACATCGTGCAGGAGTTCTGCAACGCGCTGTTCGATGCGCTGTTCCACATCCTGCCGCTGGGCACCGAACTCGACAAGGTCGATGCCACGCCGGCGCGCCGCGGCGATTCCAGGCCCTGGGATGCCGATGCACAGCAGGCGCTGCAGCGTCACATCGACGCGCAGCCGGTGCTGGTGCAGATCTCCGCCGCCAAGCAGTTGCGCGACCGCGCCGAGCGCGAGGCCCATGCCGCAGGCGACGAGCGCGTCTCGCTGGGTCGCGTTCGCCGCCTGCTCGGCGTCGAGGAGCCCGCATGAGCGCGGCTCGCTATCACACGCGCGTCAGGCTTGCCCCGGCGCACCCAATGTCCCGGCGTCTTGCCGGGATTGCCCACGATGCGCGGGCTTTGTGCGCATGGGGCCGCAAGGCCAATTTGGAGGGCTTTCCCTATGGCTGAAAGAAAGGGCTCGATCTCGGGCCTCACCGACGACGAGGCGCAGGAGTTCCACAAGTTCTACGTCCAGGGTTTCTTGGGTTTCACGGCAGTGGCCGTGGTGGCCCACATCCTGGTGTGGATCTGGCGCCCTTGGCTTTAAGAGCATCTGAAGCGACTTACCCGGAATGAAGGGAATCGACATGGCCTACTCGATCAATGCATCGCGCAAACCCGCGCACGAGGACACCCGGAACTACTGGCTGATCTTCGCCGCGGCCTTTGCCGCGTTCATGGCAATCGCCCTCGCCGGGCAGTTGCTGGGTTGGCAATGGCGGACCTGGCTGCCGGGCGCTGAAGGTGTGAAGTCTCTCAATGGCGGTGTAAAGGCGGCTGTGTATACCTTTATGTCGCACCTAACCTAGGAGCTTGGAATCATGTGGAGAATTTGGCGACTGTTCGACCCGTTGCGAACGATGGTGGCGCTGGCGGTCTTCCTGTTCGGACTGGCAGTGATGATCCATCTCATCCTGTTGAGCACGAAAACCTTCAACTGGTTGGACGGCCCGAATGCCCGGGCCACATTGGTCACAAAGACGGCAGCGGCGCAGATCGCACCGATGCCCACCGCGGTGGCTTCCGTCGAGTTCAAGAAGTAGTCCGCTCGCACGGAACAAAGGTGGGGGTGGCTAGGCCTGAGAGGGTCTGCCGCTCCCGCCGGCAGAACAGTTCGCCGACGGGGGCCTGTACAAGGCAGCTCCGGCGGACGGAGGAACGAAAATGGCCATGCTGAGTTTCGAGAAAAAGTATCGGGTGCGCGGCGGCACCCTCGTCGGCGGCGACCTGTTCGATTTCTGGGTTGGCCCGTTCTACGTCGGCTTCTTCGGCGTCACGACGGCCTTCTTTTCCTTGCTGGGCACGGCGTTGATCGTCTGGGGCGCCGCGAAGGGGCCGACGTGGAACCTCTGGCAGATCAACATCGCGCCGCCCGACCTGAGCTACGGCCTGGGCTTCGCGCCGCTGCTCGAGGGCGGCCTGTGGCAACTCATCACCGTGTGCGCCATCGGCGCCTTCGTATCCTGGGCGCTGCGCGAGGTGGAGATCTGCCGCAAGCTCGGCATCGGGCTGCACGTGCCCATCGCCTTTGGCGTGGCGATCTTCGCCTACGTCACGCTGGTGGTCATTCGCCCGGTGCTGATGGGCGCCTGGGGCCACGGCTTCCCCTACGGCATCTTCAGTCATCTGGACTGGGTTTCGAACGTGGGCTACCAGTACCTGCACTTCCACTACAACCCGGCGCACATGATCGCCATCAGCTTCTTCTTCACCACCACGCTGGCACTGTCGCTGCACGGCGGGCTGATCCTGTCGGCCAGCAACCCGAAGAAGGGCGAGGCCATGAAGACGGCCGACTACGAGGACACCTTCTTCCGCGACGCCATCGGTTACTCGATCGGCGCCCTGGGCATTCACCGCCTGGGTCTGTTCCTGGCCCTTTCGGCCGGTTTCTGGAGCGCCGTGTGCATCGTCATCAGCGGCCCGTTCTGGACGCGCGGCTGGCCGGAATGGTGGGGCTGGTGGCTCAATCTCCCCATCTGGTCGCAGTGGCCGCTGCAGTAAACGAGCAGGAGCAAGAACATGGCGGAGTACCAAAACCTCTTCACCCAGGTGCAGGCCGTTGGGCCGGCCAACCTTGGCGTGCCGCTGGGCGCAGGCAACAGCCCGCGCACCGGTGTCGATCTGCCGCAGGTGCATCTGATCGGCCGCATCGGCATGCCGCAGATCGGACCGATCTACCTGGGCCCGCTGGGTATCGCGTCGATCATCTTCGGCGTCGCGTCGTTCAACATCATCGGTTTCAACATGCTGGCCCAGGTCAACTGGGACATCGTGCAGTTCATCCGTCAGCTGTTCTGGCTCTCGCTGGAACCGCCGGCGCCGCGGTACGGGCTGTCGCTGCCGCCGCTGAATCAGGGTGGCTGGTGGCTCATGGCCGGCGGCTTTCTTACCGTGTCGATCCTGCTGTGGTGGACCCGCATGTACACGCGGGCGCGTGCGCTGGGCATGGGCACGCACGTGGCCTGGGCCTTTGCGGCGGCGATCTGGCTGTTCCTGGTGCTGGGCTTCATCAGACCCGTGCTGATGGGCAGCTGGTCAGAAGCGGTGCCCTTCGGCATCTTCCCGCACCTGGACTGGACGGCGGCCTTCTCCATCCGCTACGGCAACCTGTTTTACAACCCCTTCCACGCGCTGTCGATCGTCTTCCTGTACGGCGCGACGCTGCTCTTCGCGATGCACGGCGCCACCATCCTGGCGGTCAGCCGCTTTGGCGGCGAGCGCGAGCTCGAGCAGATCGCCGACCGCGGCACCGCCTCCGAGCGCGCAGCGCTGTTCTGGCGCTGGACCATGGGCTTCAACGCCACCACGGAATCGATCCACCGCTGGGCATGGTGGTTTGCGGTGCTGTGTCCGCTGGCCGGCGGCATCGGCATCCTGCTCACCGGCACGGTGGTGGACAACTGGTATCTGTGGGCCGTGAAGCATGGCGTGGCACCCCCCTATCCGCTGGTCTTCCCGGTGGTGGTCGATCCAGCCACGCTGCTTCAGGGGGTGAAGCCATGAACGCACGCTTCGCATCCACACTGGTCGCGCTGGTCGCGGCGACCACCCTGCTCGCAGGCTGCGAACGCCCGCCGGTGGACACGGTGCAGCGCGGCTACCGCGGCACCGGCATGGAGCTGGTCTACAACCCGCGCACGCAGGCCGCAGTGGCTGCGGCCAACCAGGCGCCACCGGTGACCGAGCCCGCCAGTCTCGACGGGCCCAAGGCCAAGGACATCTACAAGAACTTGAAGCTGCTGGGCGACCTGAGCATCGGCGAGTTCACTCGCCACATGGCGGCGATCACCGCCTGGGTGGCGCCCGAACAAGGCTGCGTCTACTGCCACAACCTGGAAAACCTGGCCGACGACAGCAAGTACACCAAGGTCGTGTCGCGGCGCATGCTGCAGATGACGCAGCACATCAACGTCGACTGGAAGCCGCACGTGGCCGCCACCGGTGTCACCTGCTACACCTGCCACCGCGGCAAGGCCGTGCCGCTGCAGGTGTGGTTCAAGGCGCCGCCGCAGGACCTGAAGTCCAACTTCATCGGCGACCGCTATGGTCAGAACGCGCCGATGCGGATGGTCGGCCTGAGCTCGCTGACCTACGACCCGTACAGCCTGTTCCTGATGGGCGACCAGACCATCGGTGTCGGCGGACCGACCGCGCTGCCCACCGGCCACGCGGCGTCGATCCTGCAAACCGAGCAGACCTACGGGCTGATGATGCACATGTCCGCCAGCCTGGGCGTGAACTGCACCTACTGCCACAACTCGCGCAACTTCAAGACCTGGGAAGGCGTGCCACCGCAGCGCGCTGTGGCCTGGCATGGCATTCGCATGTCGCGGGACATCAACAACAACTACCTCGAGCCATTGACCAAGACCTTCCCGGCAAACCGGCTGGGGCCGCTGGGCGACGTGGCCAAGGTCAACTGCGCTTCCTGCCATCAGGGCGTGTACAAGCCGCTGTATGGCGCGCAGATGGCCAAGGCCTACCCCGAGCTGCTGGTTCGCACGGGGGCGGCGGTCAAAGCGCAGGCCAGCGACGGGCTGCCGGCACCGATGGCCGAGGCGACGCGCTCGGTGTTGTTCTTCGCGGTCAACTCGGCCACGCTCGAAGGTGAACAGGCCAAGGGGCTGGTGATGTTGATCGCCACGCTGTCCAGCAAGCCTGCCTCCAAGGCCACCGTCTCCGGCTACCACTCGGCTTCGGGCGAACTGGCCGCGAACCAGCAACTGGCCAAGGAGCGCGCCGTCAAGGTCCGCGATTCCCTCGTCGCCGCCGGCATTGCGACCCAACGCGTGGTGCTCGAAAAGCCATTGCAGGCCGAGGCCAACCTGGCCGGCGAAGACCCGGCGGCGCGCCGCGTCGAAGTCACGGTCAAGTAACGCGCCGCAGCCGGCACCTGGCCGACTTTGGCGCCGCGTGGCGCAATGAGCAAACCGTCCTGGCCAAGCGCTTTGCAGCGACCGGCGATGCTGCCTTCACTGCGGCGAAGCGCTGCTGCGCCGTCGCCTCTGCATTCACCGCACAACCATCCGCTGCCGTCGCCGCCGACGCCGCGGCAATGCAATGCCAAGCCGGCCGCACCGACAGCCGGCGCGTTGCTTCGTGACGACGTGGCCGTGGTGCTGTTGGTGGAGCTGGCGCCGGGTGCGCTGGTATGGGGTTGGTCGCGCATCGTGCGGGGTGCGCAGCTGCTGCGCGGCGTGCCGGGCCTGCGCTTCGCCAAGGCGCTGGGCAGCGGACATCGCGGCGGCTTCGGGCTACGCCCGAGCCTGTCGCGCCAAGGGCTGTTTGCGCTGTTCGACGGCGAGGCTGCCGCCAACGCCTTCATCCGTGATTCAGCCGCCGTCAAGGCTTACCGCGAGCACTCGGCCGATTTGTGCATCGCCACGCTGCGCGCCACGTCGAGCCGCGGCCGTTGGAGCGGCCAGGACATCGGTGTCAGCGCCAGCGCCGAGGCAGGCGCGCCAGTGGCCTCGCTCACCCGTGCGTCGATCCGCCCGTTCAAATCGCTGCGTTTCTGGCGCCAATCGCCGCAGGCTGAAGATTCGCTGCAATCCGCCGACGGCTGCCTGCTGGCGATGGGCCTGGGTGAAGCGCCGTTGTTGCGCCAGGCCACATTCAGCGTCTGGGAAAACCAAGCTGCGATGGACACCTATGCGCGCAGCGGCGCACACCAGGAGGCGATACGCGCCGCGATGCGCGAAGGCTATTTCAGCGAATCGATGTTCGTGCGCTTTGTACCCTTGCAACTCAGCGGTACCTGGAAGGGCCGAGTCTATGGCTGAGCCTACGTCGCTGCGCGAGCATCGCGTGGTGGTGGTCGGCGCCGGCATCGGCGGCCTGGTCAGCGCGCTGCTGCTGGCCTGCCGCGGCCTGCAGGTCACGCTGGTGGAGGCGGGGGCCGAGCCCGGCGGCAAGATGCGCCAGGTCGAGGTGGACGGCGCGCGCATCGATGCCGGCCCCACGGTCTTCACCATGCGCTGGGTCTTCGACCAGATCCTGGCCCAGGCCGGCAGTTCGCTGGAATCGCTGCTCACGCTGCAGCCGCTGTCGGTGCTGGCGCGCCACGCCTGGCGCGGCGCCGAGCCGGGCGCACCGCAGTGCCTGGACCTGTATGCCGACCTGCAGGCCTCGGCCGATGCCATCGCGCAGTTTTCCGGCCCGTCCGAAGGCCGCTGCTACCTGGCCTTCTGCGACGAGGCGCGCCGTGTTTACCAGCGGCTGGAAGGCCCGCACATCCGCTCGGCGCGGCCCAGCGTGCTGCGCATGATCGGCGACCTGGGGCCGGGCGGGCTGGCCACGCTTGCCGGCCTTGGGCCCTTCGCGACGCTGTGGACGCGTCTCGGCTGGCATTTCAGCGATCCGAGGCTGCGCCAGCTCTTCGGCCGCTATGCCACTTATTGCGGTGCCTCGCCGTGGCAGGCGCCGGCCACGCTGATGCTCATCGCGCATGTCGAACAAAGCGGCGTGTGGTCGTTGCGCGGCGGCATGCACGTGCTGCCGCGCGCGCTGGCGCAACTGGCGCGCGAGCGCGGCGCGACGCTGCACTTCGGCCAGGCGGCCGAGCGCATCCTCGTGCGCGACGGCCGTGCCTGTGGCGTGCGCCTGGCCGACGGCCGCGAGCTGCCGGCGGACTCGGTGGTCTTCAACGGCGATGCCGGCGCCCTGGCGCAGGGCCTGCTCGGCCCCGAGGCCGCGCGCGCCGCGCCGGCAGTGCCGCTGCAGCGGCGATCACTCTCGGCTGTGACCTGGGCCCTGCACGCGCGCAGCAGCGGCTTCCCGCTGACGCGGCACAACGTGTTCTTCTGCGACGACTACCGCAGCGAGTTCGACGATGTCTTTCGCCACCGCCGCCTGCCGCGCCAGGGCACGGTGTACGTTTGTGCGCAGGACCGTGCCGACGACGGCGTAGCACCGGCTGGGCGCGAACGCCTGCTGTGCCTGGTCAACGCCCCCGCCGACGGCGACCGCCGGCCCTTCGACGCATCGGAGATCGACCCATGTCTACACCGCAGCCTGGATCTGCTGCAGCACTGCGGCCTGCAGTTGCAGCCGTCGGCGCCCCAAGTGGTGAGCACGACGCCGGCGCAGTTTCATCGCCTCTTCCCGGGCACGGGCGGGGCGTTGTACGGGGCGGCCAGCCATGGCTGGATGGCATTGTTCAGAAGGTCGGGCGCGACCAGCCGGCTGCCGTGCCTGTACCTGGCCGGGGGCAGCGTGCACCCGGGGCCGGGCGTGCCGATGGCGGCGATGTCGGGCCGCTTGGCGGCCGAGACGCTGCTGGCGCACCTCGATTCGACGCGCCGGTCGCGCCGGGTGGTTATTTGTGGTGGTACATCGACGCCCTCAGCGACGACGGCCGGCACGGCCTGACGATCATCGCCTTCGTCGGCAGCGTCTTCTCCCCCTATTACCGCCTGGCGCGTGCGCGCGGGCGCGGCGACCCGCAGAACCATGTGGCGCTGAACGTCGCGTTGTATGGCCAGGGCGCGCGCCGCTGGACCATGACCGAGCGCGGCCGCGCGCAGCTGTCGCGCTGCGCCATCGAGCTGTGCATCGGGCCGAGCCGCGTGCATTGGGACGGCAGCTCGCTGTGCATCGACATCGACGAGATCGGCATGCCGCTGCCGCAGCGCGTGCGCGGCCGCGTGCGGCTGCATCCGCAGGGGCTGTGCCGCTTCGTCGCGCCGCTTGATGCTGCCGGGCGCCACCGATGGGGGCCGATCGCGCCGAGTGCGCGCATCGAGGTCGAGCTCGATCAACCGGGCCTGCGCTGGAGCGGCCACGCCTACCTGGACTCGAACGAAGGCGACGAGCCGGTGGACCGCGCCTTCCATGAATGGGACTGGTCGCGCGCGCTGCTGCGCGACGGCAGCACCGCGGTGATCTACGACGTGCGGCCCAAGGGCGAGCCGCGGCAGGGCCCGGGCCGTGTCATCGCGCAGCGCTTCGCCGGGGACTGCCACGCAGAACCTTTCGATGCCCCGGCGCGGCGCATGCTGCCGCGCTCGAAGTGGGGGCTGGGCCGCACGCTGCGCAGCGATGCCGGCACGCCGCTGCGCGTGCTGCACACGCTGGAGGACACGCCGTTCTACGTGCGCTCGGTGGTCTCGGCCGGGATGCTGGGCGAGACGGTGACGGCCATGCACGAGACGCTCGACGTGCCGCGGCTGAGCTCGCTGCCGGTGCAGTTCATGCTGCCATGTCGCATGCCGCGCCGCGCCGGCAACGCGGCCGCATGATGCAACGCAAAGGCTGTGCAATGGCGATCGTACGACATACCATAAAAGCGTCAATTCTTGTTGACATTAAAAACCGTAAGGTCAAAATGACATGTGCCGGCATCCAATGCCGACATCGTTCCCGATACCCGCGTGCAGGTTGTGCACGCAGAGAACTTTCCTTTCGGAGGCTCCATGGCAGATAGCAAAATTGATCCCAACAAGGTCTGGCCGACAGGCCTCACCGAGGCGGAGTCCGAAGAGATCCATCGCCACCTGATTCAAGGCACGCAGATCTTCGGCTTCATCGCGGTGCTGGCGCATTTGTTCGCCTACATCTACTCACCGTGGCTGAAGTGAGAACGGAGAAAAAACCATGATCTACGGAAAACTCTGGCTGGTCGTCAAGCCGACCGTCGGCATTCCGCTGTTCCTCGGAGCGGTGGCCGTCAGTTCGTTCCTGGTGCACTTCATGCTCCTGACGCACACGACGTGGCTGCCGAAGTTCCTCGAGGGCGGCATCAAGAAGACCGCGGCGATCGAGGCGCCCGCCACGACTGCGGCAGCGCCGCCGACCACCTTGGTGGCGGCGGCGCCGGCCCAGAAGTAGGCCAGGCGGGCTGTAGCCCGCCACGTGATCGCATTCCGCTGCAGGGCGAAGGCCTTGCGCGGGTTGTGGTGGCCGCCGCTGCGGCATGCCGGCGGCTTCGTGCTGCGGCATGCCGTCCGTCGGGCATTCATTTCCCGGCACCGCGTGGGCGGTGTCGTGTGCCAGTCCTGCAGTGGGCCATGAACCGACTCAGTCGCACGCTGATCGCGCGCTGGGCCCAACTGGGGCCGCGCTTCCTGCCGTTCGCCGATGCGGCGACGCCGGACCTGCCGTTGCCGCGGCTGCTGCGCCTGTCGTTGTTCCAGGTCTCGGTGGGCATGGCGCTGACGCTGCTGGTCGGCACGCTCAACCGCGTGATGATCGTCGAGCTGAACGTGCCCGCCACGCTGGTCGCAGTGATGGTGGCGCTGCCGGTGCTGTATGCGCCGTTCCGCGCGCTCGTCGGCTTCCGCTCCGACACCCACCGTTCCGCCCTGGGCTGGCGCCGCGTGCCCTTCATCTGGATGGGCTCGATGGTGCAGTTCGGCGGCCTGGCGGTGATGCCCTTCGCGCTGCTGGTGCTGTCCGGCGGCGGCAATGCCAGCCAGTGGCCGGTGTGGGTGGGCTGGGCCGGCGCGGGCCTGGCCTTCCTGCTCGTCGGTGCCGGCTTGCACACTGTGCAGACTGCCGGGCTGGCCCTTGCCACTGACCTGGCGCCGGTGGAATCCCAGCCCAAGGTCGTCGGCCTGATGTACGTGATGCTGCTGCTGGGCACCATCGTCAGTGCGCTGGTCTTCGGCGCCTTTCTGCGCGAGTTCAGCCCCGGCCGGCTGGTGCAGGTGATCCAGGCCTCGGCCGTGGCCACGCTGGTGCTGAACACCCTGGCGCTGTGGAAGCAGGAGATGCGGCACCCCGGCGGCCGCAATACGCCGCCGCGCGCGCAGGCTGACTTCCGCCACGCGTGGGCCACCTACATTGAAGGCGACGGCACGCGCCGGCGCCTGCTGGCCATCGGCCTTGGCACCATGGCCTTCGGCATGCAGGACGTGCTGCTCGAGCCCTATGGCGGCCAGGTGCTGGGCATGGGCGTCGGCGCCACCACCTGGCTGACGGCGACGCTGGCCGGCGGCGGCCTGGCCGGCTTTGCGCTGGCGTCCAGCATCCTGAGCCGCGGCGCCGACCCGGCGCGCCTGGCCGTCACCGGCGCCTGGCTCGGCATCCCGGCCTTTGCCGCGGTGATGCTGGTGGCCACCGCGCAATCGGTGGGCTTGTTCGCCTGCGGCGTGCTGGTCATCGGCTTTGCCGCAGGTATGTTCGGCCACGGCACGCTGACGGTGACGATGAACCGCGCGCCCAAGGAACAGACCGGCCTGGCTCTGGGCGCCTGGGGCGCGGTGCAGGCCACCGCCGCGGGAGTGGCCGTGGCGCTGGGCGGGCTGCTGCGCGATATCGTCTCCGCGATGGCAGCGCAGGATTGGTTCGGCGCGGCGCTGTCCGGGCCGGCGACCGGGTATGCTTTTGTTTACGCCGTGGAAATCGCGATGCTGGCCGTGACCGTCTTCGTCATGGGGGGTCTGGTCGGTGACACAGGGCGGTTGACCTTGGGGCCGCACGGCACGCAACTGCCGGTGGGCCCCGACCGACCCTGAAAGCAGCGCGCCCGCAAGGCGTACCGATTCACCCGTTTAGCCGTGTTGTAGGAGCATTCCGTGGAAGTCCATCACATCCTGTTCATCCTCTGGGGCATCGTCTTCGCGTTCTGGCTGGTGAAGCAGTTTTCCGAGTCCAACAAGCGCAACGACGATAAGTAGGCCGCGGCGCTGCTCGCGCGCCACGACCGGGGGGGTCGGGAGGGCAGCAACGCAGCGGGTCCAGCCGTTCGCGGGCACATCCTCGACTCACGGTCTCGGCCACATTGCAGTCAACCACGCGCCTGAGACTTCTCAACGTCAACAGCCGGTTTCAAGCTACTGCATCCGGGGATCGGGCCGCCGCGCTCGGCAGCGTGATTTCACGGGCAAGCCGAGGGAGACGCACTCCGACCACCCACAGTCGCCGGGATCGATACCCGCCGATGCAGCTTGAGAGAGCCCGAGACGCACGCAGGATGAGTTGGCCTTGGGCAGAATCCCGCATGGCTGCCGACCCGATGAACATCCCCCCGGTCTCGATCGCAGCGGCGAAGGCCGCCCTGATCGAGCAGTACGCCGACCCGGTCCTGCGCCGGCGCGCGACCATGCTGTGGGGCACGCGCGGCGTCGGCAAGTCCTCGGTGGTGCAGCAGGTGGCGCAGCACTTCGGCGTGCCACTCGTCGACCTGCGCCTGACGACGATCGAGCCTGTGGACATCCGGGGCGCGATCTACGCCGATGAGGTGCAGGGCAAGACGGTATGGTTCCCGCCGGAATTCCTGCCCACCCCGGCCGAGCCCGAGGGCATCCTGTTCCTAGACGAGCTGACCGCCGCCGACCAGCGGCTGCAGATCTCGGCCTATTCCCTGATCCTGGACCGCCGCGTGGGCCACTATCGCCTGCCCGACGGCTGGCAGGTCGTCGCCGCCGGCAATGCCAGCTTCCACGGCGCGGTTTCGCACGACATGGGCACGGCGCTGGCCGACCGCATGTTCCATTTCAGCGTGCAGACCGCCATCGACGCCTTCCTCGCGCACGCGCTCGCGCAGGGCTATGCGCCGGCGGTGATGGCCTACCTCAAGGTGCGGCCGGATCGGCTCGACGACACCACGAGCCAGCTGGCCAACGACCACCTCGTAGGCGCGAGTCCGCGCGGCTGGGAAGACATCTCCAACGTGCTCAAGTCGGGCCTGTCCGAGCGGGTGCAGCGCCTGTTCGTGCAGGGCCGCATTGGCGCGGCCAACGCGGCGGAGTTCTTCGGCGTGCTGCGCGAGATCCAGGCCGGCGTCGACGTGTTACGCCTGCTCGCCGCACGCCCCGGGCCCGAGACGGCGGCACTGCTGCCGCACACGCTCGACGGCCTGTACGGCATGCTCTACGGGCTGATCGCCGCCACGGCCGACGCACCGGCGCTGCTGCGCGCGCTCGAGATCGTCGAGCAATGGCCCGAGATGCGTGCCGATGCGCCGCTGCCCATCCGCGAGGCGCAGACGCTCGCGATGGAAATGCTCATGCAGCGCGCGCTCGAGTGCGGTCTCGAAGCGGCCCTGTTCGACAGCCCGGTGTACCGCCGCTACACCGAGCGCCGGCGTGCGGACGGCCTCGATGCCTGAAGCCGATACGCTGTTCACGCACCGCGGCACGCGGGCGGTGCAGCGCATGGTCGAGCACGCCCCGTCGAGCGGCGGGCTCGCGCTGTGGGTGCACCACCGCGACCTGCCCGCCACCGCGGCCGCCGCGTCCTGCGATGAGCCGCCGGTGACGACCGATGGCCGCACGCTCTTCTACGGCGCCGGCTTCGAGCGGTTGCCGCTGCCGCAGCAGGCCGGTCGCGTGGCGCACGCCGTGCTGCACATCGCGCTGCGCCATGCGCAGCGTTACCAGGCGATGCAGCAGCGCACAGGTGACGCCGACCTGCAACTCTTCAATGTCTGCGCCGACGCCATCGTCAACAGCGCACTGGCCCACCTCGGCTGGCTGAAGTTGCCGGCCAATGCGGTGCAGCTCGATACGCTGCTCGCGACCGCCCTGGGACTGCGGTTGGACGCCGAAGCGGCGCTGTTGGCGTGGGACGTCGAGCGGCTGTACCGCGCGGTCGACGACCGCCGCGCCAGCCCGACGCCTTTCCCCCAGGGCCAGCCGGTATCCGATCCGCGCCGGCGTGCCGGCGAGGGTGAGGCGCAGCGTCAGCAGCCGGGCCGGGGCGCCGCTGAGGCTGACCAGGGGCAGGACAAGCAGGCCCCGGGTCGGGCGCGCAGTGACGGCCCGCGCGCTGCGAGCGCGCGCGCGCTGACCCGCGCCGAGGTGGCCGACCTGAGGCCGGGCCCGGGGACGCGCGGCGCACCCGAGGACGAGGCCGAGGCAGCGCGCGAATGGAGCGAGCGGCTGCAGCGCGCCCACGCCGGCGACGGGGCGCATTCGATGCTGCGCACGCTGCTGGCGGACCTGCCGCGGCCGCGCACGCCCTGGGAGCAGGCGCTGCGCGCGCAGCTGGCGCACGGGCTGGCGCAGCGGCCGGGCCTGTCGTGGTCGCGGCCATCGCGGTCGTACCTGGCCAACCAGGGGCGCAGCGGCGCCGGCCGCCGCATGCCCTGGGAGCCCGGCACGACCGCTTCGAGCCCCGTGCCGCGGCTGGTGGTGGTGGTCGATGTCTCGGGCTCGATCGACAACGACCTGATGAACCGCTTCGCGAGCGAGATCGAGGCCATCTCGCGCCGGCTCGAGGCCGGGCTCGTGCTGGTCGTCGGCGACGAGCGTGTGCAGCGTGTCGAGGCTTTCGAACCCGGCCGCAGCGACCTGCGTGACATTGCCTTTCGCGGTGGCGGCGGCACCGACTTCACGCCGCTGCTCGAAGAGGCGCAGCGCCACCGCCCCGACATCACCGTCGTGCTGACCGACCTTCAGGGCCCGGCGCGCTTTCGCCCGCGCTGCCCCGTGATCTGGGCCGTGCCCGAGGCCCATCGCGACGCGGTGCCGCCCTTCGGCCGCCTGCTCGCGCTGCATTGAAGCCCGCGTTCACCCGTCGCCTCGTTCGATGACCGCGCCACCGCTCACGCACCACGAGATCGTCGGCCTGGTCGAGCCGTTCGCCCGCCAGGGCCGCCATGTCGACCTCGGCGCGACCGACCGCGCGTCGCGACGCATCGTGTTCAAGCCGCGCGACGTGCCGGCCGAGCCGTCGGGCGCACCCGCTTGGCGCGAGACGCTCGAGCTCGACTGCCGTTCCGAAGGCCGCTTCGTGCTGCTGCGCACGCTCGTCGGGCCCGGCGGGGCGAGCGCCAGCCTGCTGGCGAACGGCCCCGAGCCGGGCGCGCTCCAGGCGCGCATCGACGCCGTTCCGCCGGCCCGGCACTTCAGCGTCGGCGCAGCCTACTTGGTGACGCGCAGCTACGACACGGCGCTGCCCAGCGGAGTGCGCGCGGGCCGCGAGACTGGCGCAGCAACGCTCGTGCTCACGCACGCGCAATTGCAGGTCGACGGCCTGATGCTCGCGCTCGCCATCAAGCTGCCCGGTCTGCGCAGCGTCGCCGCCGACCTCACGCTGGCAACGGCACCGGGCCTGGGGCCGGAACTGCCCGAGGACCTGCTCGCCGTGCTGGGCTGGGACTGGGCGCGCCTGATCCGCACCAAGGAAGGCTGGAGCAGCAAACTGCGCCTGCGCGGCGCAGTGCTGCGCCGCAGCCGCACGGCGGAGGCCGCGCTCGAACGGGCCGGCGCGCACCTGGCGCGCGTGCTCGCCGAGCCGCCGGAGAAGTTCCACGACCGGCATCGCCTGGCGCGCTGGGGCGTGGTGGCGCGGCGCGGTATCCCGTCGCTGACGGCCCTTTCGATGGTGGTGGGCGCCTTGCTGCTGCCGCGCCTGACCGACCCGGCGAATTCGGGCCTCTGGATGGCGCTGCACTACGCGCCGATCGGCCTGCTCGCGCTGAGTTTCAGCCTGCAGGAACTGCCGCAGTTCGAGATCCCGCCGTGGCCGCGCCGCTCGCGCGCGGAACGGTGGACTGCAGGCCCGGCCGCCGAATCCGAAGCGGCGCGCTAATGCTAAGCCGCAGCGGCGCGGCGCGGCGCTGCGTTGCACGCAAAAGTCATTCGCGCTTCTCCTGCGCAAGTCTCGGATGGCACAGCACTTTTCCCTTGGCGTTGCGCATGCCTGAGGCCAGCTACTTCGCGTCGTCCTCCTGCCGACTCGGGATGACAGACATCACAGGCGGAACATGCGCGAGCGTCAGCGAAAGACCGTGGGCGAACCGGCAACGCTCAACCGGCCGAGCGCCCCGTCTCGCGCAGCGTCTGCGGCCACCACTGGCACAGTTTCTCGGCCAGCGCACCGGCGACGATCGAGCAGAAGACTGCACCGTTGAGCGCCAGCACGACGCCGATCAGCGGACCGCCGATGACCTTGCCGAAGTCGTAGCTGTAGACCATCCCGACCAGAGCGGCCAACACACAGATCAACCGCACCAGCCAGCGTTTCAGCGGCGACATGGGCGCGGGATCAGCGTGTTTCATCGCGGTTCTCCGTGTTATCGGTTGCCTCAGCCGTCACACGCCTGGCGCGCTCGCGCGCCGTGTACTCGCGCGCCTTCTTCAGATCGCGCAGCTGCCACCAGCCGAAAGCCAGCACGCCGCCAAAGATCAGCACCACCTCGATCAGGATGACCGGCAGGTTCTGGCTCATGTCCGCCGCGGCACATGGGGGCGGTCAGCGGTAGGCGCGGCCCTGTGCGGCCTGACGCTCGAACAGCCCGATGACCACGGCCAGGCGTTCGTCGAAGCTGCGGCGCGGCGGCACGGCCGGTACCGGCAGCACCGCGGCGGCCAGCGGCTGTGCTGCGGCGGCGTCTACCAGGAACTGCACCGCGGCCAATGCCGGCACGCCGATCAATGGCGGAGGCGGGCGCAGCGCGGCGCTGGCGGCGCGGGCGATCAGCGCCAGCTTGCGCCGCTTGGACACCACCGTGCGCCGGGTCACCGAATCCAGGCCTTCGCGCTGCAGTTGCACGCCGATCTCGGCATACACCCACCGGGCCGCCAGGATGGCGCTGCGGCAGTCGCGCGGCAACTCGGCCACGCCGTGTTCGGCGCGGCGGTACAGCGCGTCGGCGGTTTGCAGCAGGCGGTCGATGACGCCGGCAATGGCAGCATCGAAGCGCGGTGCGCGCAGCCAGGCGTCGGGGTCGATGCCGGCTTCGCGCAGCCAGGCGCGTGGCAGGTACAGCCGGCCGTTGCGTGCGTCCTCGCCGACGTCGCGGGCGATGTTGGTCAGCTGCATGGCAATGCCCAGCTCGCACGCGCGGGCCAGGGCGCGTTGTGTGTGTGCGCCCATCACCCGCGCCATCATCGCGCCCACCGTGCCGGCCACACGCGCAGCGTAGTCCTGCACGTCCTCCAGCGTTTCGTAGCGGCGGCCGCTGGCGTCCCACAAAAAGCCTTCGAGCAAGGCGTCGAGCAGCAGCCGCGGCAGGGCGAAGCGGTGCACCACATGGGCCAGGGCTCGGTCGGCATCCAGCGGGCCGGGCCGGCCGGCATAGATGGCGTCGAGGCGGCAGCGCAGGCCGGCCATTTTGGCGGCCGGGTCGGCGCCCAAGTCGATGGCATCGTCGGCCAGGCGGCAGAACGCATACAGCGCACTGGCCGGCGCGCACACGCGGGCCGGCAGCAGCAGCGACGCGGCGAAGAAGCTCTTCGAGCCGCCGCGCATCAGCTTGCGGCAGGCCGGCAGGTCGTAGTCCGGCATCGATGCCGACGGATCACGCAAGGTGTTTGGCATGGGGAATCACCGTGTTCAGAGCTTTGGCCGACATCAGCACGCCGGGCACACCGGCGCCCGGGTGCGTGCCGGCACCGACCAGGTAGAGGCCGCGCACGTCCTCGCTGCGGTTGTGCGGGCGGAAGTAGGCGCTTTGCTGCAGCAGCGGCTCCATGCCGAAGGCCGCGCCCTTGTAGGACAGCAGCCGGTCATGAAAGTCCTGCGGCGTGGTCACGCGCGACGTGACGATGTGCGCACCCAGACTCGGCAGCACGGTGTCGTGCAGCCGCTGCTCGATGCGCTGGCGGTAGCTCTCGGCCACGGCCGGCCAGTCGGTGCCGCTGTCCAGGTGCGGCACCGGCGCGAGCGCGTAGAACGCATCGTGGCCGGGCGGCGCCATGCCGGGGTCGGTGGCGGTGGGCCGGTGCAGGTAGATGCTGAAGTCGTCGCTGAGGTGGTGGCGCTCGAAGATGTCCTTCAGCAAGCCCTCGTAGCGCGGGCCCAGCACCATGGTGTGGTGCGGCACCTCGGGGTACTGGCGATCGGTACCGAAGTACCAGACGAACAGGCTCATCGAGTACTTCTTGCTTTCGATGCGCTTGTCGGTCCAGTGCGGGCGGTGCTGGCGCTCGATCAAGTGGCGGTAGGTCCAAGCGGTGTCGGCATTGCTGACCACGAGCTCGGCGCCCAGGCGCTCGCCGTTGGCCAGCTCGACGCCGGTGGCGCGGCCGTACTCGACCACGATGCGCTTGACCTCGGCCTGGCAGCGCAGCACCACGCCGCGCGCTTGCAGCAGCCCGGCCAGGCCCTGCACCAGCGTGCCGGTGCCGCCCATCGCCCAGTGCACGCCATAGCGCCGCTCGAGCGCGTTGATCAGGCTGTAGATGCTGGTGACGTTGAAGGGATTACCGCCGATCAGCAGCGACTGCAGGCTGAAGGCGGTGCGCAGCTTCGGGTGCTGCATGTGCGTGGCCACCAGCTTATACAGGCTGCGCCAGCCGCGCATGCGCACCAGGTTCGGGCTGGCGCGCAGCAGATCGTTCAAGGAGTCGTAGGCGATGCTGCCGAGCTTTTCGAAGCCCAGGCGATAGCACGTTTCAGCTTCCTGTACGAAGCGCTCGTAGCCGGCCACGTCGCCCGGGCTGATGCGCGCGATCTGGGCACGCATCGCTTCGGGGTCGCTGCTGTAGTCGAAGTGGCTGCCGTCGTCGTAGCGGATGCGGTAGAACGGGTCCATCGGCACCAGCGTCACGTCGTCGGCCAGACGCTTGCCGCACAGTGCCCACAGCTCCTCGAGCATGGAGGGCGCGGTGATGATGGTCGGCCCGGCATCGAAGGTGAAGCCGTCCTGCCGCCACACGCCGGCGCGGCCGCCCAGGCCGTCGAGTTTTTCGAGCATGGTCACGCGGTAGCCCTTGCAGCTCAGGCGCACGGCGGCGGCCAGCCCGCCGAAGCCGCTGCCGATGACGATGGCGCGCGGCGCGCCGGTGTGCGCACGATCGGCGCCCTGGGCACCGGGGTTTGCCGGGCCCGTGGGGCCCAGCGGGCCGGCAGGGTTGGCGGGCGCGAAGGAGATCGTCATGGCTTTCCAGGTTGAGGTTGACCACCGGCCGCCGGCCGCGGCGGCCGCGGCGCGGCGACGTTGCGGCTGCCGCCGCGCAGCGCCCAGCGCCACAGCGCGGTGGACGGGATCGGCAGCACCAGCAGCAGGTGCTCGACGATGGCCATCGCCAGCATCGTGCCCACCAGCGCGCTGCCCACCACCGCCGCCGGCGTGGCCGAGGGCTCGGCCGCTGCCATGACCATGACAGCCAGCACGGCGCTGGCGCTGAGCACCGAGAAGGGCAGCAGCGGGTTCATCGCACGGCGGCGGAAGAAGCTCTGCATATAGGCCAGGTGCGGCGGCAGGAATTCTTCGCTCAGGTTGCGCACGCCGAGAAACAGGTTGAGCTTGGCGCTGGTGCGCATCACCCACAGCACCAGGAAGGTCTGCGTGGCCACCTGGTTGGGCTGGCCCCAGGTGGCGACGACGATGGCCGCCGCCACCGCCAGGATGGCCAGCTCGTGCCACAGGATCGCGCGCACCGATTGCACGAAGCGGGGCCAGCCGGTAGTGCCCTGCGGCAACCGGGTCTTGCGCGGGCCGGTGATCCAGCCGCTGAGGAAGCTCAGCTCATGCCAGCCCCACACCAGCAGCGCGCAGGTGAAGGCGCAGTAGGCGTTGGCGACGGTCAGCTCGCGTGCGGTGTGTACCAGCGCGACGAAGGCCGTCAGCGCCAGCAGCGACGACAGCCAGTGGCCCCAGCGCAGCGCGCCATGCGGCAGGCGGTCGAGCAGCAGCACGATGCCGGTGCTGAACCACCAGATGAACACCGCGAAGAGCGCGGCCAGGGCCAGCTCGGGCATGGCGTGTTCCGCTGCCGTTGGCCCTTGGCTACCAAGCCGGCGCCACGCGCACCTGCGCAGGCAGTTCATGCTTTTGAACCGGCAGCAGGTACAGCCGCGCGAACGTCGCGGCGCCGGCCACCGCCCAGCCGGCCTGCTGCAGCTTGCCGATCAGGCCACCGCGGGCCTTGGCCCGGTCGATGCCGCACTGGATGCGGAACAGCCGCTCCATGCCGGCGCGGAAGGTCGGATGGTCGATGTCCAGCGACACCGGGAACACCTGCTTGCTGATCTCGCTGGTGATGCGAAAGACCTTGTAGTCGTACTCGGTGCTGTCCAGGCCCATCGCCTCGTGCAGCATCGGCCGGGTGTGGTCGCGCACGTACATCGTGGCGTACACGGCGAGCAGGAAGAAGCGGATCCACAGCACGTTGGCGCCGCGCAGCAAGTGGGGCTGGGTGCGCATAATCAGCGCGAAGCTTTCGCCGTGGCGGAATTCGTCGTTGCACCAGCGCTCGAACCAGCGGAATATCGGGTGGAAGCGCTTGTCGGGGTGGGCTTCGAGCTGGCGGAAGATGGTGATGTAGCGCGCGTAGCCGATCTTCTCGGACAGATACGTGGCGTAGAAGATGTACTTCGGCTTGAAGTAGGTGTAGGCCTTGGTGCGCTTCAGCCCGCCCAGGTCCAGGCCCAGGCCGAAGTCCTTCAGGCTGCTGTTGATGAAGCCGGCGTGGCGCGATTCGTCTCGCGCCATGAAGCGCATCAGCGCCTTGATGTCAGGGTTGCTGACGTTCTTCTGGATCTCGTTGTACAGGATGCAGCCGCTGAATTCGCTGGTCACCGAACTGATCAGGAATTCAAGGAACTCCTGGCGCAGTTCAGGCGAGACCTGGCTGAAGACTTCGGCCACTTCCTT